>CACXDY010000049.1 GCA_902766505.1 uncultured Prevotellaceae bacterium | reverse complement strand
TTGAGGATTCTGTCCTGATCAAGAGTCTGATTTTCGTCCATTAAAAAGTGTCGAGTTTATTTGTGTAAAAATTGGCAGAAATTGCCGTAGAGGCCATTTTTAGGCCTTTCAAGCCACTTTAGGCTATTTTCAAGGTGTAAAAGTACTACTATTTTCTGATACGTGAAAATGATTGGAAAAAAAACTTCCCAAAATTAGAAAATCTTCCCCAAAATTAATGATAATTTAGTTTTATAGAACAAAGATATCGATAATAAAATAGCCTCCAGAGACGAAAGGAATCTCCGTTACACAATCATTTCAATGCTGAATACAGGGTTGTTTTATCAGATTTATCGGTGTTTGCCCATATGCGGGTGAGGTCTTGCGGCATTTCTCATGGCCTGCCGATGGAATCTTCCCTCAGCCCTTATCACCTCATACAATTTGCTTGCAGACAGCACTGTCAGGAATCTGGCATGATAGTTAGACTGTATCTGCTTGATTTCAAGTTCCATTCTATCGATGTCGGCGATATAGCGTTTGCACTCCTCCTCGCCGGCAGGTTTCATCCGCTTCAGTTCCCTGATTTTCCAGAAGAGAGCCCTCTGCTTATTGTTCATCTCGTCGTAGAGCGGGAAGAACTTGGCAGCTTCAGCAGGCGTGAGACAAGCCTGGACTGTGATGAACTGCTGCAAGTCGGCATCAAACTTGTTCGGATTGAACTGGAAGTTGTTCTGTGCCGAGGCAGTCACAGCCATGACAAGCAGTATCAAGACAACAGCCGCTTTTCTGACAGAGTCGAAGATAAAACTATTCATTGGACATATATGCATAAAGGTCACACTCATCGGCCATGATATAATCGGCCACTGCATCGAAATTGTCATCAGTAGACGAATTGGCTACAGCAACAGCATTGCCGGCCTCGTTCTGTCCTTGCGAAAGTCCAGAGTCGGCATTGTTGTAGAACAATCCGGCGCCGAACAAAGCAGCGACCACAGCAGCTGCTGCGGCGTATTTTCGCCATCCCTTAAACGGGCTTCGCTCATTCACAGGCATGATGACTACCTGGTTATTAGGGATATTATCCATTACCCGCTGAGAAAGGCTGTCGAAATAGCCTTCAGGTACGCGGAAGGGGTTTTCTTTATTATTTGACATGGGGTATATTCAAGTTTATAGTCTTCCTTTGTTTTTTAGTTTGACGTATCAGCCATCAATTGGTTTAATATATGTTGAAAAAATATTCATTATTTATTTTGCGCACGACCCGATATACAGGAACACCATACCCAGGAGAACGAGAGCGAGGTCGACGATTTTGCTTTTGAGGTTCTTTTCGTGGAAAAAGACTGCCCCGAAAAGGAAAGAGACCACCACGCTCCCCCTTCTAACCATAGACACGATGGAAACCATGGCGTCAGGCAGGCTGAGGGCATAGAAATAGAGGAAATCGGCCGCAGACAAGAAGATGCTGACAAAGATGATGCTCCAATGCCAATGGAAGGCAGTCGTATGTTTTCTCGTTGGCCACCACACAAGTACCAGGACTGCCAGCATCATACCACACTGATAGATGTTGTACCAGCTTTGGACCATCATTCTGTCGAGTCCTACCCCGCCGTCAGCAGGAGAAGCCATCAGATACTTGTCGTAGAGTCCGCTCAGAGCGCCAAGCATGGCAGCCAGCACGATGAAATAAATCCATTTATCGTGTTTGAAATCAATGCCCTCTTTCTTTCCGCTTCTGCTGAGCATGAAGAACGAAATGACCGCCAGCACGACACCAATCCATTGCCACGGATTGAGTCTTTCTCCAAAGAAGAGGAGTGCGCCGATGAGCACCATCACAGGTCGTGTGGCATTGATAGGTCCGACGATGGTCAGAGGCAAGTGTTTCATCCCGAAATAGCCAAATATCCAAGATGAAAGCACGATGACGCTTTTCAATATGATATATCGGTGGCATTCCCACCCACCCTTTGCGACAAGGAAAGAAGAATGGTCAAGGACACCGGTGTGATAGCTCAAATAGATAAAAGGCAGGAAAATCAACGAGCAGAAGAGGGTGTTGAAAAACAGCACGGGTATGACAGCATTGTCGCGCAAAGCCTCTTTCTTGAAAGAGTCATAACATCCCAGCAACGCTGCGGAACAGAAAGCCATCAACAACCACACCATCTTACTCTTTCAGAAAAAGGCATTCGGGATAAGTAATATCATGGAGGAAGAGCGCATGAGCCGGCATACTTTCACCCGCCAGCGAGCGGCTATGTCCGTTGATGATGCGATGGAACTCATCCAAGGTCACTCTTCCCCGTCCGACGTCGATCAACGTACCAACCACAGCCCTCACCATATTGCGCAGGAACCGGTCGGCTGTAATGACAAACTTGTAGCGGTCCTCATCCACTTTGAACCATTCCGCCTGCGTCACCTTGCACAAGGTGGTTTTCACATCCGTATGGCTCTTGCAAAAAGCGGCGAAATCAGTGTAAGATGTCAGGATTTTTCCTGCTTCATTCATCAGGTTGAAATCTAACTTATAATGGACATAGAGAGAGGACTGATGGATAAACGGATTCTTATGGGTATGAATATAATAATGATAAGTTCTGGAAGTAGCACAGAACCGTGCATGGGCATCCGGTACGACCGGCTTCACGCAGTCCACTGCGATATCGTGGGGCAGGATACGGTTGAGTTTGAACGTCAGTTGGGCACAGTCCAAAGGCTGTTGACAATCAAAGTGTGCCACCATCATAGAAGCATGCACACCGGTGTCCGTCCGACCAGCACCCACGACCTCCGTTCTTTCCCTTAAAAGAATGGACAAGGCATCTTGGAGTCTCGACTGTACAGAATCCGCATTGGGTTGAACCTGCCACCCATGGTAGGCAGCACCATTATAAGCCAAAAAGATGAAATAACGGGCCATACCGTTTCAGAACCTCATTTACTTTTTGAGTGCAATATTATAATTGTAATATTTTTTATTACCCGTAATATCCTCAATCACCCTTATAAATGGAGGGAATTTCACCGACTCATCAGAAGCAATTCCCTTGGTCTCAAGAATCATCAGGCCCTTAACGGGAGCGTCAAACATATCAAGTTCGAAATACTGCCCCTTCCAGATAAAACTGTTCCTGGTTTTCTTGATAGTTTGGCGATACGGGTCAGCCTGTTGCAGCATTGATTTGTAAAGGTTGTTGGAAATTTGTCTTTCGGTCTGGAGCCATTCTTTGTCCGACACCCTTGTTTTGGTGGTGTGGACATTGACAAATTTGCCTTCCCATCCGCGCCTTCTCAGCCTGACCTCACAGCCTGGCTCGGCCACCAGGTAAGTCTGTGTAATCTCACTCTTGATGCATTCAGGCAGTTCCCCTGTGACCTCCACAATATATTTTCTCTCTTCCTCAATGGGCTGCGGCAAGCCAAGAACGAAGGAAATCTCCTTGATTACACGGTTCAGTTTGTTCTCAAAATCCTCGTGATTGTTGATGACCCTCAGATGCGAATGCCCTGTCCATGCATTGATGACTTTCTTGTCGAGCAACCGGGCCTGTTTGAGTCCTTCCTCATCCATTTTCTCATACCGCTGTGCATTGTTGCTGGTAGTATAGAACTGCTCTGCCCCGTCAGCGGCCGAAACGAGATGCAAGACGGCATCGTATCGTGTATCCCTGAGTTGAGAGGTCGAAGTCCCCAAAGCATTTGTGATGTCCTCCCACATTTCAGGAGTCATGTATGCAGAGATATCCATCGTTCCCCTGTCACAAACAACGATGGTAGGTTGCGTGCATTGCTGAGCCATCTTCATGAACTTGTCTTCCAAAGCCATCTGAATCTCGAGAGTAGCTTTCTCACCCTCATAGAACAAATCCTTATTTTCTGTCAGATAATTCATTCCAGCCTGGCTGAACAGAGTAGGCACCTCGGGAATGGTAAACACTTTGTATCCAAGACTTGAGAAATGCTCAATCACTTTCACGAGAGCCGTAGTCTTGCCTGCACAGGGGCCACCTGTCAGGACGATTCTCTTCACATCATTGTTCATATTGGTCGTATTTGTAGGGGATATTATATGTTAGTTTTAGCCAATTTCTCCAGCAGGCGGAGGAATACTTTCCAGATATCAGCGATGGTAGACACCTCCACCTTTTCGGAGGAGGAATGAGGATAAAGAATTCTCGGGCCGATACTTGCCATTTGAATGCCAGGGTATTTGGCGACGAAGTAACCTGCCTCGAGCACGAAGTGCATAGCCACCAGACGCGGACGCCACCCAAGAGTTTCCTGGAAGACATCCGAAGTCAGCTTGAGGAAAGCGGAATCAGGATTTTCCTGCCATGCGGGAGCAGTCATCAGAGTTTCTGATGTACCTCCATTCTCCTTAAAGACAGTAGCGATTTCATCTGCCACCCGTTTCATTTCCTCATTGATAAAGCTTCTGGTATGAGTAGACACGACGAAGCATCCATCGTCGAGTAGTACCCGTCCTACATTATTTGAAGTCTCCACAGTGCCTTTCATGGTCTCGCTCATCTTAATCACACCCTGAGGGATTTGTTCAAGACAAACCATCAGTTGATGGAAAGCATCAGGAGCCACCACGTTTTCCGGAGCCGCAACTTTCTCTATGGTACATTTCACATCAGGGTCGGACTCACCATATTCCTCGGCCACCCATTCATTGAAAATATCCTGCTGAGATTTCACAAACTCTGCTGGTTCACCCGACTCGACAGAAATCACCATCTCGGCCGTGGTAGCAATTGAGGCATTTGCCTCGCCCACCTTCAGGTGTGCCAGATACAAGTCGTATTCATTGTAGATGGCGGCCAGCAAAGCCCAAGCCAAGACAACCGCACTCGACCTGTTCTTGTCGATATCCACGCCAGAATGTCCACCTTTTCCACCCGAAATGGAAATGCGGTACCACCGGCGTTTCCCACCCGGCGCCTTTTCCATCGGGGCAGGCAACCGATGAATCTGGAGCAAAGCCCCTGCGGCACCTGTTGTCATCGAGTCATAATCCTCGGAATCAAGATTGATAACCCTCCTACCCTTGATGAAGTCAGGCGACAGGCCTGCAGCCCCCGTCATGCCATCCTCCTCATTGGTCGTGGTAATGACCTCGAGAGCAGGATGCGGGATACTGTCGTCGGCCAGCACTGCCAATGCCATGGACAAGCCGATACCGTTGTCAGCCCCGAGGGAAGTACCTTTGGCCGAAATCCACCCGTCCTGTTCGACAGCCTGAACGGTATCCGTCAAAGGGTTCTCCATTCCCACACAGACCATGTCCATATGGTTAAGCACCACCACTGTCTCAGCCTTCTCACATCCAGGAGAGGCATTCTTTCTGATTACAACACAATTATTATCGTCGCGGCTATAATCCAGCCCAAGTTCTCTGGCATAGTCGCACAGGAAATCGGCCACTTTCTCCTCATGATGCGAAGGTCGTGGAATAGCGTTGAGCTTTTTAAACAGTTGCATTACCTTATCAAGGTTAGCATTGGATTCAGATACTGTCATGCTTGTAGGTTATCATATTATGTGGTTGCAAAGATAACAAAATATATCCGGTTTATTTGTGTTTTCTACGAAAAAAGTGTAATTTTGCAACCTGAATTAAAAAGGACGCATTTCCCAATGAAATCCCAGATAAAAATACTCATATTATTTTTGGTCACATTCTCTGCGCTGTTTTTCTACGCACAGTCGCCTACAGGCATCACTTTTGCACATCAGTTGCTCAAAAAGGTTGATTTGGAATCACTGATGCCCCAGAAGAATGACAGCACGATGATGGAAATGATCGTAGAAGAAAAAATCCAGCCTGACTCCACCTCCCAGCGTTTTCTGTTCGTTGGAGACTCCATGGTGGAGCCCCTTGCCTATCGTTTCTACGACTACTGCAAGCAGAGTGGCGACACGATGTATGCCGTAACGTGGTATGGCAGTACGACCATGGCATGGAGCGGTGAGACGCTGGACTACTTCATGGACCAAGCCAAGCCTACCTATGTGATATTCTGCATGGGCAGCAATGAGTTGTATTCAAAGAATTTGAAGACCATCAACGAATGCCTTCTTAAGATGAAGGAAAAAGTAGGCGAATGTCCCTGCATTTTCATAGGTCCTCCCAACATCAAGCCAGATGAGGGACTGAACGATGAGATAGCCAAAGTATTCGGAAAGAAAGGTTACTTTGATTCACGCAATATCGAGATGGAGCGCCGAAGCGACCATCTTCACCCCACCAATGTCGGAGCCCGCACCTGGATGGACGAGGTGGCAGAATGGATGACCAGTGACAGTTGTGTTCATCCATTGGTACTCAACAAGCCAGACGGCGACCCATCCTATCGGATAGAGCATATTGAAGTGATGAAAGTGAAGGACAAAGGCCGCAAGCTCAACCGTCCACGGTCATAACCCCCTATCCATGACCATCTTGGATTACATATCACATCTATTCTCCGCCCCCGACAGCAAATGGTCATTTGTTTCGATGCCCTTTGCTGCCGTATTCATCGTGTTTTTCGCGTTGTATATTGTTTTGAGGCATCAATCGAAAAAGTTGATGCTGGGCTATGTGGTATTGTTCAGCCTTTTCTTCGCCTACAAGGCCAATGGGGTATTGATGCTCCTTCTCCCCATGACCGTGCTGCTTTCCTATTTCATGACCCGGAAGATGAAAGAAGAAGAAGGGGCCAGGCGGAAGGCATGGATGTGGGCTACGATAGCCATAGACCTTCTTCCACTGCTCTATTACAAGTATACCAACTTTTTCATAGAGATACTGCGCGACATCACCAGCAGCAATCTCTCCCCGCTGTCCATCATCCTCCCTGTCGGCATTTCATTCTATACGTTTCAGGCCATCAGCTACACTGTAGACGTATATAAGCGGCGTTTCACGCTCGATGTCAATCTGCTGGAGTATTCCTTTTACCTGACATTCTTCCCGCTGCTCATAGCTGGTCCTATCACCCGCGCCGAGACACTCATCCCACAAATCAAGCACCGGTACCACATCAGCGACAAGCAGGTGTATACTGGTCTATGGCTCATCATGAGCGGTCTGGTCAAGAAAGCATTAATCGCCGACTATATCGCCCAATACAACAACTGGATATTCGATGACCCCACGGCCTATTCAGGTTTTGAGAATCTGATGGGCATTTTGGGATACACCCTCCAAATCTATTGTGATTTCTCCGGCTACAGCGACTTGAGTATCGGTATAGCATCCCTGTTGGGCATAGAGTTGAAGGAAAACTTCCGTTTTCCCTACCAATCCCTTAATCTTCAGGAGTTCTGGCGCCGCTGGCACATCTCACTATCCACCTGGTTCCGCGACTATGTCTATATCCCCTTAGGTGGCAACCGGAAGGGAACTGTCCGCACCTACGTCAACAATTTCGTGACAATGCTTGTGGCAGGTCTATGGCATGGAGCCTCTTGGATGTTTGTGATATGGGGAGCCCTCCATGGCGCCGGTCTTGTCATTCATAAATATTTCAAGCCACATCTTGAGCGTCTCCCCGACAGTTGGTATGTGAGATTTTTCTCCTGGCTGCTCACCTTCACATACGTTGCTTTTGCCTGGACATTTTTCAGGTCCCAGGACATGCACACCGCAATAACCATCTTCCACCAGGTATTCAGTGACTTCAGTTTCGCCTATCTGAAACCATTTGTCGAGACCCGTCTGACCTGGACCATCTTCGTCATTGCCGGTTTTGCCCTCCATGGAGTAAGGCAGCAGCACGTGGACAAATTAAAAGGATATTACATCAACAGTCCGTGGACGCTGAAACTCATCATGCTTTTTGTGGTTCTTCAACTGGTCATCAACTACCGTTTAAGCGACATACAGCCATTTATCTATGCACAATTCTAACAACATGGCACCTATCTCCACCCATCATATCACCGATATCCGAATATGGCTGTTCGCCCTACTGACAGGCTTAGGATTTGCAAGTCCCCAGCACTTGTCGGCCTCCACCTTTATCAAGGCGACAGACCCGGGGTTTGCCTACACGGGGCGTATCAGTTGGAACACCAAGGCAGGTGCAGCCGTATGGACCTATCCCGGAGTCCAAATACACGCTGTCTTTGAGGGAACAAGTGTCAGTATGAAGACAAATCCCGACTGCGGCTACTTCATGGTGGAAATCGACGACCAAGCCCCCTATAAAATAGAGGTTTTAAAGAATGTGGAAACGACCCGCATTTCGCACAATCTCTCAGAAGGCCCCCATCGGCTGACCCTCACCTACATCATTGAGGGCATGTATAAGAAGCCCACGTTTTATGGGCTTTACCTCGATGACAACTGCAAACTGGGAGAGCGCCCCATCTTGCCGGAGCGCAGGATAGAATTCATCGGCAATTCCATCACCTGCGGCTATGGTATTGAGGGCAACGGCAAGGAGAAAAAATTCCAGTTCAGCAAGCAAAACTATTATTACACCTATGCAGCCATCACAGGCAGGAACCTCAAAGCCCAATGCCAAATATGCGCCCGCAGCGGCATAGGTATGTACCGCAACTACGCAGGAAAAATCCCCGATGAGATTATGCCGAACATCTACCCCCAGACTTTCTACGAGACAAAAGGAGAGCCATGGGATTTCAGCCGTTTCCAAGCAGATGTGGTATGCGTGAATCTGGGTTGCAACGACACCTCAGTAGGCAGTTATGACCTGGAGCGATTGACCGAAGGATTCAAGCAATTCACCAGAACGCTTCGCAACTATTACCCCCAGGCCAAGATTGTATACATTATAGGAGCGATACCCAAATCCAAGCGTTTGGACGACATCCGAACCGCCCAACTCGCGGCGATAGAAGACGCAGCCAGCCGCGGCGATAAAGAGGTGTACCGCATGGATTTCACTCCCGACGACGGTAGTTTAGGCTGGGGCTCACAAGGTCACCCGTCGATGCGGCGTCAAGCCCTGATGGGAGAAGAACTGACCAACTATCTCAGAAGTATCACAGGCTGGGATTGATATGAAAAATTGAGAGTATAAACCATTCCAGAATGGTCAACGACAAAAACAAACTATAGAAATGAGAAAATCTGCATTGGTGTTCATCATCTTACAAGCGGTTTTATTCTTCGTTTCGTGTGACGAAGACAAGAAAAGTGCCCAATTACTCCGCGAGAGTACGGAAATCGCCATTCAGCGAACAGACTCTTTCCGAAAGATTCAGGCAGATTCATTGGCCAAAGTGGCTATCCAGGAACAACGACGCGCCGACTCCCTCCGGAGGGTAGACTCCCTGCGCCGGATTTATGAACGCAACAACATCCGCATTTCCGGCAAGGTGGGTGAGTCATCAGCCTCGCTGACTATGCGCCGCAGCAACGACATCGACGGCGTATCAGGCACTTACACCTGCGACGGGACATCCATCCGGGTCAGCGGAACGTTCGGCGACCGTGTCCGTCTCAGCGGCAAACAACAAATCGACAGCGTGACCTCCAAGCGCGTGACCATCAGTCTAACGCGTGTAGAAGACACCTTCAGCGGCCAGGTCACCACCGAGAAAGACGGCAGCAGTTCCACGCGCCAGGCGATATTCCACAGGTATTAATCCTTGTTCGTTCACCTGATAACCACCTTGGTGGTCTTATCACCTTTTCTTACGATATAAAAGCCTTTGGGCAACTGGTCCACATCCTTGCCCAAAGCCATGCCATTTGCCCCATACACGCGGCAGCCTTTGTTTTCATCGTCATGCCGGACGACTGCGATACCGCTCTGAGCATCCCTCAGGTTGACAGAGAGATACAAGTCGTCAGTCCGGTCGGCTATATCCTGCCCCATGTGAGAGGTATCCGACAACATGCTCTTAATCACATCCTCGACATAATCGAGCATGTAGATATAAAGAGAAGTTGCCAGGAAAGACCGGGTGGCTGCATTCTGTTGATCGAAAATGAGATCGCAAGCCGTCGTACAATCTGCAGAAAGTTGCTGCAGCACCCTGTCGGCCGCATTCTTCAAGTTCTCATTACCCTCGGAAGAGGTGTAAATCACCATTTTCATGGTCTCTCCAAAAGCCTTGGTGGCCACAGCCGCCAATGTATCAGGGTCGGTAGGAACATCCTCAATAATATTCTCAAATCCAGGTATTCCACTAAATTCATTCAGCATCTGGTTAATGGTGTTCATATATCTGGGCACCAATTTTGAAATCGACCTTCCCAATGAAGTTTCAATCTTATGATGGGCCAAATATTGAATACTGTCAACATTTGCCGACCGATGAATGTATTTTGTATCTATTTTCGCATGACTAAGGTCATTTGAGAGCGTGATTACCCTGAATTGCGAGGGGTAAGCCACGGGAGAGGCAGAAGACACCTCGGTCAAGACCTTATCGGTCTCGAAGCCCACGACTCTGGAAGCATTGGGAATGTGCATATGTCCTGTGAGGACAAGATGGATGCCGTGGTCGGCAAACACCCTTGCGAGGCTGTCACCATTTTCTGTTGCAGCGGATGCCATGAAGGCTTGTTGTCCGTTGTAGTGCTGCATCATCTGGTGGTGAATGGCAGCCACCACCACGTTGCCACGTTGCTTAGCCATATCAGCCTGATTTAGAATCCACTGGATAGTGGAGTCATACAAGCGTCCATACTCCCCGTCGCCCACATTGGTATCACCCCGGCTTGGAATCCTGCAATCATCAATTCCAATAAAAGAAAGACCGGGAATGGGTTCACATACATAAGACAGTGAGACGTCATCAAATGAAGTGGCTGTAGAGAAGCCAAAATTAAAATAGATATTCTCGAAATCAGAAGGTGTGATGGTCTCTGTCACCTTCGTTCCTGACGAGGTATAAATCCTTGCCCCCGAGTTCTCCATATCATGGTTTCCGGGAATGACCAGAGAGGGAATACCCTCATCAGCGAGTTGCTGCAAACAAGCAGCCACCGCCTGATGGCTGATCAATTCCCCGTCCTTGGTAAGGTCGCCCGGAATAATTACCACAGCAGGCTTGATGGCCCGGATGGAATCCATACAAGTAAGGAAGATATCATAACTCTCGGGGAGGAGTTTCCTGTCGATTCCCATCAGATACAGGTATCTTTCGTTTGTTGGATCCTGCACCAAGTCAGGTCCCATGACATGCGGGTCGGCAATGACGACAATCTTGACACCCTCATCAGCCGGGTAATCCTTTATCCAAAATTCCACATCCGCTTTTGGCTGGCCATCCTGAGCAGTCAAGGAAGCCAGATATTTCCCAGGCTGCAACACTGCAGGCACCTGATAAGAACCAGCCTCGCCCGTGGCGACACCCATCTCCACCAACGGCATGATAGACAAGTTGTGGAAGAGCAGGATTTTGTCGCCGGCCGCAGCACCGGCATAGTTGAGGGTTACCGACTCGCCGGGCGCAAAAGATTTCTGCGTGCCCGCCAGAGAAAGTTGCTGTGCGGAAACGCCTGTGACAACGAGCCACCAAGCAACCACCAAGAAAGCTTTCAGTTGATTATACATATTCTACTTATTCATTATCCGGACCAATGTCCTATTTTAGTTTCATTTATTGTCAGTTCAGTCCATCAACCAGTTTCTGAAGATGGCACTGAAGGAGTTTTCCCTCTCCATCCCTGAGATGCATGCCATTTCCCCGGCAGTAGCGCCACATATTGCAATCAGCACAAGGTCCGGTTTTCATCCAATCATGGTTTCGAAACTGTTGGAACTTATTCTCCCAGACCTCCATGAAGTCATCATGATAAATATTTCCCTGTGCGTAGCCAGACCGTATGCTTGTACATGCAGCAATATCTCCATTGGCCAACACGCCAGCGACCGATACGCCGGCATGGCACTGGAAAGCCGTCTCGCGGACATCGAACTCGTATTCACCCACAAATCCGGCACAACCATAATTGACGGATATTTGCGGATATTGTTTTTGTGTGTCACGAATGAAGTCGAGCATCTGACGGTAATGCCGGTCGGAAATGAGCATCAAAGGGTCGCCGGCTGCCCTTCCAGCAGGGAAGATGTCGATAATCCTCCACATCTTCGCTCCATGGGCTATCAACCAGTCGCGCATCTGTGGCAGAGAGGAGAAATTCCGCTCATTCACACAAGTAACGACATCCCACACCACCAAAGACTGTTGGCTCAGCAACCGGATGGCCTGCTCCACCATTTTAAAACTTGATGGATTTCCCCGCATCCAATTATGGTCATCCTCCAAGCCGTCCAAGCTGACTGCCATGGAATGCATGCCGGCATCCACCAATTTCTCCAATCTTGCAGGAGTCAAGTGGAGGGCATTAGTGACCACACCCCATGGAAATCCCAGTTTGTAGATTCTCCGTCCACACTCCTCGAGGTCAAGCCTCATGAGCGGTTCGCCACCGCTGATGGTCACAAACACATCGTGAGGATTATATTTTCGGGCAACCGACACCAAGACCTTCAGGAAATCATCTACCGGCATATCGCGGGAGTCAGATTTTGTCTTGCAATCGCTTCCACAATGCCTGCAACTGAGATCGCACCGCAGGGTGCATTCCCAAAAGACCTGTTTCAGCACATGCTCTCTGACAGCTTCCTTTTGCAGGATTCTTTCCAATTCAAGCGCTGCTCTTTTGAGCAAAGGCAACCTCCTGTATCTCATCCTGAAATGGTCAGTCGGTGTTTTTCTCGACATTCAGATCAGGATTGACCACACGCCTGTCTCTCATGCTCGGAACGCCATAGAGCAACTTCATGTCACCTCTGGATTGTCTTATGCTGTCCTCTATCATTCGAGCTCTTGCCATGCTGTCCTCCCTTTGGATGCTATCGAGATATGCCTGTCTCTGCTGTTTCACAGCTTCACGCTTCATCTTCAGTGTCTTGCACGACCCCGTGCTGATGACCGTCAACAGGGCCACCAGCAATGTGGTCAGGATGCTCATTATCTGTTTTCTCATATCATGAAGTCATGTAAGGAAGTCTATACTATCATCTTATTGAAGGACAAAAATAAGCAAAATAATTTATCCGCCGCTCTTTTTAACATACTTTTTTGCATAGACCAGCGTACGCGGTAAAGTCCCTCCTGCCGACATGGTGTCATTTTGTCACCATGTTGACGTAAAGAAAAGTAAAGAAATATTTAAAATGTCCGACACTACGTTAACATGCGTTTCATGATTGTTAAAAGAGGACAAATATTTGCCGGAAATATACGATTAACAATTTTTGCGCCTACTTTTGCAATCAGAAAAATAAATAATTAACCAAATCATATCAACAAGATGGCAATATCAATGAACAAGACAATCATGAAGGCAGCTGTCTGCGGTTTAGCATTAAGCCTATCGGCCGGTGCCTTCACCACCATGGATGCCGCACCCGTAGGTAGTGGCATGGTAGATTTGACTTACGCAGCCGAGAAGGCACTTCCAGCTGTTGTCCACATCAAGTATGTCCAAAATTCCAAAGTGACCACCGTTGAGGTAGAAGACCCGTTCAGCGATTTCTTCAGCGACCCGTTCGGATTTTTCGGCACCCCCAACAATGGAGAGAAACAACGCAGGAAAGTACAGACACCGAAACGTGAGGCCAGTGGTTCTGGAGTCATCATCTCCTCAGACGGTTATATCGTGACCAACAACCACGTGGTAGAAGGAGCTGACGAGTTGACCGTCACCCTCAACGACAACCGTGAATTCTCTGCCCGCATCATAGGTACAGACAAGACCTCCGACCTGGCACTTATCAAAATAGACGGCAAGAACCTTCCATTCCTTCCCGTAGGCGACTCCGAGAAGCTGAAAGTGGGAGAATGGGTGATAGCCGTCGGCAACCCCTTCAATTTGAATTCCACCGTTACGGCCGGCATTGTGAGTGCCAAAGCCCGTTCGCTTTACGCCAACGGTGTAGAATCGTTCATCCAAACCGATGCCGCCATCAACCAGGGAAACAGTGGTGGTGCGCTTGTGAACACCCAGGGTGAGCTTGTAGGCATCAATGCCATGCTTTATTCCCAGACAGGCAGTTACAGCGGTTATGGTTTTGCCATTCCGACAACTATCATGAACAAGGTCGTGGCAGACCTCAAACAATACGGAACCGTTCAGCGCGCTGTACTCTCGATTGTAGGCAAGGATGTCCACAACCACATTGATTCAGAGAAGAGCAAAGGTAAAGAGGTTGACCTTGGCACGATAGACGGAGTCTACATCGACAAGGTAGAAGAAGGTGGAGCCGGTGCCGATGCAGGACTGGAAGCAGGAGACGTCATCATCGCCATGGATGGAAAGAAAGTGAGCAAGATGGCAGAACTGCAGGAGTTTCTTGCCAACAAACGTCCCGGCGACAAGGTGAAAGTCACCTATCTCCACAACAAGTCAAAGAAGGAGAAGACCGTGACTTTGAAGAATTCCAAAGGCAACACAGAAGTGATGAAGACAGCAGACCTCGATATTCTGGGCGCCAACTTCAAGGCAGTGACCGAAGACCAGAAGAAGCAACTTGGCATCAGCTATGGTCTTGAGATTACCAAAGTGAACAAGGGCAAGCTTCAGGAAGAGGGTCTGACGAAAGGTTTCATCATTCAGAAAGTGAACGACGAGCCGGTGAAGACACTTGACGACCTGCAGAAAGCAGTGAAGGAAGCATCGACGAGCAAGGATCCTGTGCTTTATATCCAGGGTATTTATCCCACAGGTAAGAAAAAATACTTTGCCGTGCCACTCGACTAAGCAAACATCCCTTGAACAAACGGGATAACAAAGCAGACAAATGCGCAAATAATTGTGCATTTGTTTGCTTTTTTTCCGAATTTGTCGTAATTTTGCCACACTTTAAAGCTAAAGACCATGAGACAACTGAAAATCACGCAATCGATTACGAATCGGGAGAGTGCTTCTCTCGATAAGTATTTGCAGGAAATAGGTCGCGAGGAACTCATTACAGTCGAGGAAGAAGTAGAGCTTGCTCAACGTATCCGCAAAGGCGACCGTAAGGCCTTGGAGAAATTGACCCGTGCCAATCTCCGTTTCGTTGTCTCTGTTGCCAAGCAGTATCAGAACCATGGTCTTAGTCTTCCAGACTTAATCAACGAAGGCAATCTGGGATTAATCAAAGCCGCAGAGAAGTTTGACGAGACCCGCGGTTTCAAGTTTATCTCTTACGCAGTCTGGTGGATTCGCCAAAGCATACTTCAAGCGATAGCCGAGCAGAGCCGCATTGTCAGGCTCCCGCTGAACCAAGTGGGTTCGGTCAACAAGATAGTAAAGATACAGCATCAGCTGGAGCAAGAAAACGAGCGCCGTCCAAGTATTGACGAGATAGCCGCCATTGTGGATTTGCCAGAAGAGAAAGTGGAGGACGCACTGAAAGTCAACACGCGTCATATCTCCATGGATGCTCCGATTTCGGATGGAGAGGAGAACAGTCTGCTGGACATTCTTCCCAATTATGATTCCCCCATGGCAGACAACGAACTGGTGATGGAATCCCTGCGCAATGAAATCAACCGTGCATTGCTGACATTAAGTGAGCGTGAACGTCACATAGTAGAGGCATTTTTCGGTTTGAACCAGCCAGAAATGACTTTGGAGGAAATCGGTGAGAAATTTGGCTTGACCCGTGAGCGTGTACGTCAAATCAAGGAGAAAGCCATCCGCAGGCTTCGCCATAACACCAAGAACAAATTGCTCAAATCCTATTTAGGGCAATAATATTCGTGGTAAGAACAAGAAACAAGGTATAAAGATTCGAATGAGATTAAAAATATTCGTTATTACATTATTCTTTTTGCTTCTGAGCATTCCAGAGGCAAAAAGCAAGGGCCGTTGTACACCAGTGTACTTGTTTGGTGTATCTGCTTCTTTTACAGACTCCATTGTATACATCACAGACATCCAATTATTAGACAGTGCCTGGTTGGATGAGAAGACCAATTTCCTGTTGTGCAGGAACGAATATTCCAACCAATTGCGCAGCCATTTCAACAATATCGGCCTTCCGAAACGAACATGCTATGTTTCGTTTGCCTTGGAGGAGAAAGACATTCTGAAGAAATATGAGAAGGCTTTGAAGCACTACAAGGGAACGGCCAAGAAGCCGAAAAAATTCGATATCCGTGAGTTGGATAACGATGATTTCAAATTTGAGAGTGTAAAACCGGCTCTGTTTGAGGACGAGAATGCTCCTGTAAAGAGCAAGAAAGAGAAGAAGCGCGAAGAAAAAGCGAAGAAAAAGCAAGAAAAGAAGGCAAAGAAGGCAAAAGAAGTTGTCCGTCGTCCCGGAGCCACAGAAGACGCCACCCCACCCTCCATGCCTCCCCGTCACTAATAGAATAGAAATTTTAGATTTTACAAATAATGAGCAATACAGAAACCCGGTATTTCAACATAGCCGACCATAACATCAAGGTTGTTTTTGTGGACAATGAGAAGAACAACATGAGCCTTTTGCGTTCATATTTTCCTTTCTTGATACCACCCGTGAGCGATGACGAATTATTATTCACCATGATAGTGGATGACAATTTGCCGATTATCCCGAAAGAGCATCGTGAGCGTCTCCGCAAATTTGACACAGGCAATGGTGAAGTAGTTGTGGATTTGGTGGATGATGGCGGCCAACAGTTCATCTACAAAGACTTGAAAGGAATAGAATGCAGCATGTTTCAGGTCAACTCAACATACAACGAGGTGAAATTGGCTCTGAAGGGAACTTATGACATGCGTTGTTTCGGCATCAGCAATTGTTTCATGCTGTCATATGCCATAGCCGGCAGTTTCAAGGACACGGTGTTGATACATGCTTCGCTTGTCCGCCAAAACGGATACGGGTATGCCTTCCATGCCACGAGTGGTACAGGCAAGTCTACCCAGGTAAGCATGTGGCTCCGCTATCTTCCCGGCTGCGACTTGATGAATGACGACAACCCCTCCATTCGGATTATCGACGGAGTGCCATATATATATGGAACGCCCTGGAGCGGCAAGACCCCCTGCTACCGCAAAATCCGCGCCCGCCTTGGTGCGTTGACCCGCATAGACCGCGACGACCACAACTGGATAGAGAAGTTGTCGCCCATACAGGCATTCACGTCTGTCCTGCCTTCATGCTCCTCCCTGAAATGGTGCGTCCCCGTATTCCGTGCGATGGGAGACACCGTTTCCAAGATTGTAGAAACCACCAATGTCTATATTCTGCATTGTCTTCCCAATCGCGAGGCAGCAGAAGTATGCAATGCAGCAATAGCCATCAAAGAATAAGGTTAGGATAACAGCCATGAGCAGCAAATTCAAGACTTGGCTTCACCGACACGATGGTGGCAAACGTACTGTCAAAAGGTCGGGGAACAGAAATCTCCAATTTGAGAATGATAAATTTTTCCCATTCATCATTGAGGAGATCAAAAAGGGTCATACTGCTACCATCCTCCTTCGTGGCAACAGCATGCGGCCATTCTTAGAAACAGAACGAGACAAAGCGGTGCTCACCAGCCCCGGCAACTTGAAAGTGGGTGACCCTGTTCTTGCAGAGATAGAGCCAGGGCATTATGTCCTTCACCGTATCATTTCGATAGATGGTAAGAATGTGACATTGCTGGGTGACGGCAACATCCGTTGTGAACATTGCACGGTGGACGATTTCCGTGCCGAAGTGGTGGGGTTCTACCGCAAAGGACGCAAAAAGTTGGACAGAACAGACGGTATGAAATGGAAGGTCTATTCCTGGTTCTGGATGCGCCTCCGCCCTATCCGCCGCTATCTATTGGCATTCTACCGTTATGTGTGGCTCAACCTATTCAAGATAAAGTAGATAATCAAATAACTATCAGTCAACGACAACATCATATTAAGAATATAAAAATGAAAGCAAAAAGTGGATTTAACCTTCGCGAGATTTGTGGTGAGCAGATTATCGTATCAGAGGGAAAAGAGAACATTGACTTCACCAACATCATCAGTATGAACGAAACTTCCGCATTTTTGTGGAACGAAGTGAAAGGTCGGGAATTTACTCTTGAGGAATTGGCCGATTTGTTGGTAAGCAACTACATGATAGACGAGAACACCCCTCTTGACAAAGAGCGTGCACTGGCAGACTGCAAGGCCATGCTCGACAAATGGATAGAGGCAGGTATTGTGGAAGTATAAGAAAAAAAGACGATAAAAAAGGTGGCACTCATCTCAACAAAGATGGTGCCACTTTTTTTTGAAATTTGTCAGAAAAAAAATGACCCCCGCCAATTCCTGCACCTCACGGTGGAGGAATTTTTGGGTGTCACAGAATTAAAAGATCAGCATTGAAAATTTTCTTTTTATAGATTATACCCTGAAACTAACACTCAATTTATACTGTCGAGTAAAAAATATGAATTTATCTATGAGAATTAACCAATGACCAAAGGAGCTGTTTCTTCAGTTTCTCCCTAAGGAAATCCCACAGCAGGACACCACTATTTGTCTATGCTTCAGCACCGACAATGGCATTCTCTACTATTAGTATCCATGCATCATTTCAAGGCAATTTGCCCTGAATTCGCAAAATGAATTGTAAGCTGTGTTATTCCTCAATCAATTATGGCGCAAAAATAGCAAAAAAGAATGTATTTTGCAAGAAAAACCGCGGGAAAATTCAGCAAAAAGAAGTTTTTTTTGTTTAACTATAGGAAAAAGACTATATTTGCATTCAAATAACAAACAATAAAAGTAACTAAATATCTTGACATGAAAAAATACCTTGTTTCTGTACTGTTTATTCTCACAAGTATCTTTGCCTTTGGAGGCGGAATCGAAAGGCCCAAACTGGTAGTCGGAATTGTAGTAGACCAGATGAGGTGGGACTACTTGTATTATTATTACGATGAATATGGCGAGGGAGGTTTAAAGCGCCTGCTAAGCGAAGGGTTCAGTTGTGAAAATACCATGATCAACTATGTGCCTACCGTGACAGCCATCGGCCATTCCTCAATATACACGGGGTCTGTTCCTTATTTTACAGGTATTGCCGGCAACTCTTTCGTCCTTGATGGCCGTGTAGTGACAAGTGTTACCGACACCACTGTGCATGCCGTCGGTGGAGACATCAACAGCAAAGATGGAAAATGTTCTCCCCGCAACCTGTTGGCCAACACCATCGGCGACCAGTTGAAATTGGCAACCGACTTCAAGTCCAAGGTTATCGGTGTGGCGCTCAAAGACCGTGCCGCCATCTTGCCTGCAGGTCATGCCGCCGATGCCGCCTATTGGTGGGACGGCAAGGAGGGCCATTACATCACCAGCAGTTACTATATGGACAAATTGCCCCGCTGGGTAGAGACATTCAACAGGACCAACCACACAGAATCGGGATTTGACATCAAGACATCGAACAAAGGAGTGACGTTTACCTTCAAGATGGCAGAGGAAGCCATCCGCAAAGAGCATTTGGGAAAAGGAGATTATACCGACATGCTTGCAGTAAGCGTCTCGTCGACCGATGCCATCGGGCATACCTACAGCACCCGCGGCAAAGAGAACTATGAGGTGTATATGCAGTTGGACAAGGACCTCGCCCATTTTCTCCGTGTGTTGGACCAGGAAGTGGGACGTGGCAACTACCTGTTGTTCTTGTCTGCCGACCATGGTGCCGTCCACAATGGCAATTACATGAATAGCCATCGTCTCCCAGGAGGCGGTTATGACGGTAATAGTGTCGGCGCGGCTGTCGACAAGCATTTGAGCAAGGTATTCCAATCAGAGGGCAAATATGTTAAGGGAACATCCGACTGCCGTGTCTATTTAGACCATGAATTGATAGCCTCCACGGGTCTTGACTTAAAAGAAGCGAAACAAGAAGCAGTGAAGGCATTGATGAGCGACCCACAGTTTGCTTTTGCCGCAGATTATGAGGATGTGAACAATGCTTGTGTTCCTCAATTCCTTCGCGAACGGATTATCAATGGTTATAACCGTCAGCGCAGTGGAGACCTCATCGTTATCCTTCAGGGAAGCCATATGCACGGAACGGTCAGCCCCACTTACAAGGGCACCTCTCATGGCACATGGAATCCCGATGACTCGCACATTCCATTGATATTTATGGGATGGAAAGTAAAAAGCGGCAGCACCAGCACACCTACCTACATGACAGACATAGCCCCCACGGTCTGTGCCATGCTACATATTCAAATGCCAGACTGCTGTATAGGCAATGCCATTCAGGAAGTGTGGCGCTGATGGTCAGGGAACAGCAAACTGAAAGTTTTTTTCTTTCGGAAATAATACTGCCAAACTATAGAGAAGGGTGCTCTTTCGGGTACCCTTTTTATTTTCCTATTCTTTTGGATACTTGTCCTGTCGGCATCAAACTCATGCTTCCATCGTCTAAACGCCTTTCTTGCCTGGAAGATGGCCTTGCAATCACCCCAATTCCGGTTTAACAATAAAGTTTGGAAAGCAGCAAGATAATCCAGGCACCATCTGATACGCATAACGGCATGAAGTTCATCATCAGGCAAGTTTTTATAGAGCATGGTGAGATTGTTTCGGAAATTAAGGAACGTTTTCCTTGGATTACCCTTAGGCAAAGTCCCTCCGCCAAGGTGATAGACACAGCTGTCAGGAATGCAGTAGATTTTCTGTCCCATCAACCGTATTCTCCAACACATATCAATTTCCTCACAGTGAGCAAAGAACCGTCCATCGAGTCCTCCACAGGAGCGGTAGGCCTCAGCCCTGATCATCAAGCAAGCCCCTGTGGCCCATAAGACCTCAGTTGGAGTATCATACTGTCCGTTGTCATCCTCAACATCATCGAACACCCTTCCCCTGCAGAAAGGATATCCCCATTTGTCAATAAATCCCCCTGCAGCCCCTGCATACTCAAAAGCCTGTTTATGATTGATGGCCCTCAATTTGGGTTGGCATGCTGCCACCTCGGGATGAGCGTCCATGAAAGTTATGAGCGGAGTAAGCCATTGAGGTGTCACTTCAACATCAGAATTCAGCAACACGAACAATTCCGCCTCCACTTGAGCCAAAGCCTTGTTGTATCCTTCAGCAAATCCCCAGTTTCTATCCAGCATAATCAAGCCGACCTCAGGGAAATGTTCCTTAAGGAAAGCCACAGAACCATCAGAAGAAGCATTATCGGCAACATAGATTTTGGCCTGAGCGGCAGACAAGTCTACCACAGTTCTCAGATACTTCTCGAGCATCTTCAGTCCATTCCAGTTGAGTATGACAACAGCTACTTTATCCATTTTCTACAACATTAAACGAAGGAGGCCATCAAAGCGGTATGGTCTCTATTGAAATTCCCCAATCGCACGTTCACGAGTTGATTGTCGAGCGCTTCATCCGTATCCGCCAATGGTATTTCCACCCTAATATAATTAGGTGTGAAGCCATGCATTGCCTTCCGTTTATGAGCTTTCTCCAAGAGGACCACAGAAGTAGTACCTATATATTTCTGATAGAATGCATCAGTCATCTTCTGAGAAAGTGCGAGCAATCGTGCAGAGCGCTCCTTTTTCTCCTTCTCACTTACCACAAGCGGGATGCGAAGAGCCATAGTCCCCGGTCTTTCAGAATAAGGGAACACATGAAGTTGGGAGATATCCAGAGACGAAAGGAAAGCCTCCGACTGTTCGAAATTCTCGGCCGTCTCCCCTCTCATCCCTACGATGACATCTACTCCGATGAACGCATCTGGCATGAGCGACTTGATTCGTTCGATTTTCCGTGCAAACAATTGCGTGTCGTATCTTCGATGCATGAGTTTAAGCACGTTATCGTCACCACTTTGCAGAGGGATATGAAAATGTGGCATAAAGGCCCTGCTCTGCGAGCAGTACTCTATCAACTCATCAGAAATCAAATCAGGTTCGAGGCTACTGATTCGATATCTGTCGATACCCTCCACTTTATCCAATTCTTTCACCAGGTCGACGAACGACTCCCCCGTTTTTCTACCGAAATCACCGATGTTTACCCCTGTAAGAACTATTTCGCGGCCACCTTCAGCTGCAGCCCTTCTTGCCTGTTGCACGAGCGATGCAATGGAAGGGCTTCGGCTGAAGCCACGGGCATAAGGTATCGTGCAGTAAGTACAAAAATAGTCGCACCCATCCTGCACCTTCAGAAAGAATCTGGTGCGGTTGCCTCTGGAGCAGCTGTGAGAAAACGAGGTGATATCCTTTGTCTTCACGGTGTGACATTGATGCAGGTCAGCGGTTTTGGGTGCTCCATTCCATGCCTGTGAGAGAAAATCGACAAGTGTGGCTTTCTCATTAGACCCCAGCACGAGGTCAACTCCGTCGATCTGATTGACGGCCTGAGGTGATAGTTGCGCATAGCAGCCAGTGACCACGACAAAAGCGCCGGGATGCTTTCTGATCAACCGGTGAATGGCCTGTCTACACTTATGGTCGGCAACATCAGTCACCGAACAGGTATTGACAAGACATAAATCTGCTTTCTCGCCCTCGGCAACAGGGACGACTCCCATTTCGGACAACAATCTCGCAAATGTAGACGTTTCCGAAAAATTCAATTTACAGCCTAAGGTGAAATAGGCAGCCTTTTTTCCTTGGAAAGCAGCAGAGTCAATCATTCTCCTTATTATTATATAATGAGAGAAAAAGTAATCATTGCAAAATTACGATTAATTATCTATTACGGCAATATTTGAGGCATTTTTTTATCAGTAAGGCACAACTGTGTGGGTACACAAAAATCTTTAACGTATATTAACGATTTGCAATTGACTGATTATCAATGTTTTGCAAAAAAGTTACAGTTGGGCATAAAAAAAAAGAAAAAAAAATATTTTTGAATCAAAAATAATATATACCTTTGCACAGTTTTAATAAACAAATGATTGTTTTACAGTTTTAAAAAGCAAAGAAAATGAAGAAATTCGCATTTATGTTCGTGGCAATGGCAGCTCTCACATTCGCTGCTTGTACAGAAAACAAACCCGCTCAGGAAGTAGCTGACGACGCTGCTGCTGCTGCTGTTGAGGAAGTTGTTGACAGCGCTGCTGCTGCTGTTGAGGAAGTTGCTGACAGCGCTGCTGCTGCTGTTGAGGAAGTTGCTGACAGCGCT
>CACXDY010000048.1 GCA_902766505.1 uncultured Prevotellaceae bacterium | reverse complement strand
TGACAATAATGATGCGGCACTGGGCTATGCGGAAAAGGCACTCGGCTGTCTCAACAAAGCCTATGGAATGATGGTCGCGCAAGGCAAGGACACGCTGGTGCTCCTTAGCGACAAATCGGTGCTGCAAGCAGAAATCCTCTGGTATCATGATCATCTGCCTTTCGACTACGATGTCATCCTGAAACTCCGCAATGAGGTTTCTGTGGCGGCTCTCGCCCTGCATGAATGGGCTATCTATAGGTATAACAACAAGGTGTATACCCAACTTTATAAAGAACTGTCTGCCGACTCTACATTGGAGGATTATTGCCGTACCATGCAGAAGTCGGAGTCCAACAAATATATGGCTATCGTCATCCTGATTATCCTCTTGCTGTTGATTCTCCTCGCTTATTTTATGCTCTATTACCGGCATCAGGTGTATTATCGCTTCTGCCTGGAGAGGGTTAGAAACATGAATGATGTGCTCAGGGGAAAAATGGATGACAAGCAAAAACTGGAGGAGATAGAGAAACTGGCAGGATATGGGGATGGCAGGCAATTGTCGAAAATCGCTCAGGGACGAAGACAAATCTATGACAGGGAAAAACTGCCGCAGGAATTGCAGAAAATAGCCGACCAGTTGATTACCACGCTCAAAAAGTCTATCTCTGTCAACAACCAGATTATTGCCGACATCGACCTCGCTGAGGATGAGGTGAGAAAGTGCCAACTCGAAAACGATAAACTGCATGTGTGCAACAGTGTGCTCGACAACTGCCTCAGTACACTGAAGCATGAAACCATGTATTATCCCTCACGTATCAGAACACTGCTGGGCGACGGGGACGCTCAACTTCAGAGCATCGCCGAACTCGCTCATTATTATAAGGAAATCTATGCCATCCTCAGTATGCAGTCCATGCGGCAGGTGGAGAGCATCAAGAATGAATGCCGGCCGGTGGAGATAGAGCAAGTCCTGCCTGTGCTGAAAAACCACCCTTTGGCCAAGACACGCATCTTGGGGGATAAGCAGATGCTCAACTATTTGTTTGAGATTCTGCGCAAGAAAGGGAATGCCCAAACTGTCATCGATGTCAGACATGAAGACGCCAAATATGTCGTTCTCAGATTCTCCTATGACAACCTGAAACTTGACGAGGAACAATGCCATGAGTTGTTCAATCCACATATCAACAACCTGCCGTTCCTCTTGTGCAGGCAAATCATCCGAGACGTGGGCGAAAACACCAACGCCAGGAGATGTGGTATCATGGCAGAGGTCAATGCTTCCGGAGGGACGGACATCATCGTGACTTTGGTGAAGGCGCAGCGACAAAACACCAACGTGGTGATGGCGGAAGAGAACATGGAAACAAATCATTAGCAACTCACTAAGAATTTACATAACAATAGAAATATGCAACAGTTTAAAATCATTATCGTCGAGGATGTGGCCCTCGAACTCAAAGGCACAGAAGGTATCATCAGAAATGATATCCCTGAAGCACAGATCATCGGCACGGCTAACAGTGAGTCGGCATATTGGAAACTCATCAAACAGCAACTGCCAGACCTCGTTCTGCTCGACCTCGGTTTGGGTGGGTCTACGACTGTCGGCGTGGAAATCTGCAGGCAGACCAAGGAACTATACAAGGAGGTCAAGGTCCTCATTTTCACGGGAGAAATCCTCAATGAGAAACTGTGGGTGGATGTGCTTGACGCCGGAGCAGACGGCATCATCCTCAAAACGGGAGAACTGCTCACAAGAGGCGACGTCTTCAGCGTGATGAGCGGAAAACAACTGGTGTTCAACCAACCGATTCTCGAGAAAATTGTGGAGCGTTTCAAGTATAGTGTCGGCAGTCAGTTGATACGCCAGGAAGCACTGGTCAATTACGAGATTGATGAATACGACGAGCGTTTCCTCAGACATCTCGCTTTGGGCTTCACCAAAGAGCAAATCACCAATCTCAGAGGAATGCCCTTCGGCGTGAAAAGTCTTGAGAAAAGGCAAAATGAACTCGTGCAAAAACTGTTCCCTAACGGCAATGGGGGATATGGCGTCAACGCCACCCGTCTGGTGGTCAGAGCATGTGAATTGAGAATTTTGGATATCGACAATCTGGTTCCTGATGAGGATTAAAGTCAACCACGATGCCATAGCATGGACCCTGCTCATTCTATTGGGTGCTCAGTTCATGCTCTTCCTGGTGTCGTGGATTATCAGTGCGGCATGGCCCGAGGCTGAGGTGAGGTCTCTCCTGAGCAGCGAGGCCCTCAGATGGTTCATGGGGGGCTTCGCCGACAATATTGCCTCCAAGCCTTTGGTGTGGATTCTGTTGCTTTCCATGGCTTATGGCATTGCCAGGGAGAGCCATATCGTCGACGCACTCAAAAAAAGAAAGATGAATTCATACCGGCAGACGTTTGCCCTGAGAATCGTGCTGGTCGAACTCATTGTCATCACTTTTCTGATGGCAGCCATTTCTATGCTGCCTCATGCTCCGCTCAGGAGCGTCACGGGACAGTTGATGCCCAGCAGTTTCAGCAATTCGTTGATTCCTGTTCTGGCCTTCACCATCTTCATCATGGCGGCTACCTACGCCCTGCTCACGGGAGTGATGAGAAAGCCTGCTGATGTGCTCAAGGCACTTGCCAAAGGGATAGGAGATGCCGGTGTTATCATCGTCGCTTATGTCGTCGTCGCTGAGCTTATTCTCTCCTTTTTCTATGTATTCAGAATCTCAATTGGATGAATGGGAAGGAAAAAACAAAAAAAACATTAAATCAGAGGATTATTTGAAGATTTGTTTGGACGTTCAGAAAAATATTGGTAACTTTGCACCCTGTTTGGAATAGGTATCAAAAAACGAAAACAAAAATTTAGATAGCAATGTCGAAGATTTGTCAGATTACGGGA
>CACXDY010000047.1 GCA_902766505.1 uncultured Prevotellaceae bacterium | reverse complement strand
GAAGCGCGAAGCATGGCCACGGCAGCTCTTGGAGAGGCACCAAGGAACACTGACTTGCTGGTGCGGGTGAGTTGAACGACCTGGACAATGTAGTTGAGCAGGCTGTCGTCGACCACGACCTGAGACATCAAGGAGCGGTAGGCCAGCACCTCGTCAAGTGTGAGCAAAGGCTTGATGTCATCGAGCCGTGTGAGTTGGGCATTGGTGTGATGACGCCGCAGCACCTCGATTTCCACATCTGCGGGTGGGTATGACACGACGACTTTCATGAGGAAGCGGTCGAGTTGGGCTTCGGGAAGCCGATAGGTTCCTTCCTGCTCCACAGGATTCTGGGTGGCAATCACGGTAAACAAGTCACCCATGGGGTAAGTGGTACCATCCACGGTGGCCTGACGCTCCTCCATCACCTCGAAAAGAGCGGCCTGCGTCTTGGCCGGTGCACGGTTGATTTCATCGACGAGTACGATATCGGCAAACACCGGTCCACGGTGGAAGTCAAACTCCGATTCCTTCACATTGAAGACAGAAGTGCCGAGGACATCACTCGGCATGAGGTCGGGTGTGAACTGCAAACGGCTGAAGCGTGCGTCGATGAGTCTGGCCATGAGCCTTGCCAACAAGGTCTTGGCCACGCCGGGAACACCTTCGAGCAGCACATGTCCGTCGGCCAGCACCGCGGTGAGAAGCAGGTTGACGGTATCCTCCTGTCCCACGACGACAGAAGCTATCTGGTTTTTAATCTGGGTCATTTTCCCAGAAAACGCCGTCAAATCAAGGCGTGATTCATTTGTTTGGTCCATATATGAGTGGTTTATGTTAATCTTTGTGTAATCTCATCGATCCGCTCGATGGCAGTCACCAACTGTCCGTTGCTGATATTCCCTTGAGTTTCCAACAGGTTTTCCAAATATAAAAACGTATCAGAGATGGTTTGTTCCTCCATTCCCGTGCACATGGCCAGGAAACGGATGTTGTCGGACTTCGCATTGGCGTCATTGATGTCGATTAGTTGGGTACGTCGCAATTCCTCGCAGAAATAGTTGTATTTCTTGCGGAGCAGGTCGAGGTTGTCGTGATTACGGTAATAAATCGTGCCCAGCAGCCTTACAAACGACAAATTGCGGTTGACCGGTTTCTCCACCACGGGTATCACCCTCTGCCGCCGCCTGGCCATGAAGAGCATCAGAAGCACTATTGTGGCAAGAAGAGTATAAAGGGCCCACTTCAGAGGCCGATGCTGGAGCATGAAAGACAAGGGCGAGAGTGTTTCTTCTTTGGGCTGCCACTCAAGCTGTCGGGCAGACACACGCACGATGGGCCTGTCATCCAACTGTGAAAGGAGAAAACTGAGGTAACGTAATATATCCGGGTCGGAAGCCCCATAATTGGTGAAGAGCAATGGTGTACCCACCAGATAGACCGTGCCCTTTCCTATTTTCCGCTTGACAGCCACAGCGCAGTGCCTACCTTCCCAAATTCCTCCTTCCTCAGCGTCATGCAAATTCAGCTTAGCCAGCACGGTATACTTTTTCTGCAAGGGATATCCCTCGCCCAGCAAAACATGTCCGACGGGGAGTCTGCCTTTCGACCAGACGATAGTGTCGGATTTTACTTCACCTTTCAGCGTCTTTTTCAGCAATTGGGGCGAGAAAAGAGTACTGAGAGATATCCTGTCCAGGTCCAGCCATTCTCTCAGGTCGTAATCGTCCATACAACCAACCAACATGAGTTTATTGCCCCGGCGGACAAAATCGTCCAGGCGTTCGGATGCCCGGCTATCCCATGACCTATCGCCATTATACACCATGAGCACGGAAAGCCGTTCACGGCTGTCGAGAACAGAATCAGCCGATGCTGAATAGCGGTAGCCATAGGTGGCCGTGGCCGCTGCCAGTTCGTCGAACAATTTGCACCCGAAAGGCTGGTCATCATCATGGAGGAATTCCGACTGAGGATCCCAGTCGTAACTTTTCCCGCCCAAAAGCAGGAACAGGGCCAATCCGACCAGCACCAGCACAAAAAGCAATATGACCGGGCGTTTCATGCTTCACCTCCTTTCGTCACAGCTTCCTGCCAGTCACACATTTTCCGATACTGGCTCTCATCGGCACTGAACTGCCCATAACGGATTCTGGTAAACAGCCGGGTCATCTCATCGAAAGCGGGATGCCTTGCCTCCGATGCAAACTGCATAGGTGTCTTATAAATGCGCCAATGAATACGCCCGCTCTCATCCAGGGTGCGGAGTGTCCGCAGATAGGCCAACCGCACCAATGCAGAATAGTCGCCGGCAGCCATGGCCCTGCGCTGTTCCTCGTCATAATCCACCTGATAAATATCATCGTCCATGACCTCCTGGGATTTAATCTGCCATTGACGGTCGAAAAAACCAGACTGATAGAGTCTGAACAATATGAACAATAACAGCAAGACCAACAAGGACACGTAGAACCATATAGGTATCGAGTAGAAGAAGTCATAAAGATTGATTATCAAGCCGTCCTCCATGCCGTCGACAGCTGAGTCATAGGCTTCCTCCTCCTTTTCACCCATCAAAGAGCGGCGGTAAGGATAGCCGCTGAACAGTCTCGCAGCGACAGAATCGTTTTGCATGATAGTCAACAGGTTGCTCGTCATAGGGCTATAGGTTTTCAAAATTAGAGACATCCCTGTCGACAGAGGCAGCATCGACCCTTTCTGCCAAGTTGCCATATTGGTAGACCGTTGTCAGGACCACAATGGACAGCAGGGCAAAGAATGCGAAAAAAGCCAATGTACAGAACAGGAAGTTGATCAAACCTGTGGGCAACAGCCATGGTGTGGCATCATCAACAGAAAAAGTACTGGACAACACATCCAAGATAGTAAGCGGGAACGTCAGGACCGTGCACACCAAGAAAGCCACCAGCAGAGAGAGAAGAACCGTGAATGCCAACGAGAACCATGCCGAGAATCCTAAACTGACCGACTTGGTCAGGGTATTGACCACACCGGCATGACCAATCAACCGGACAGAGGGAACCAAAACCAGCGGGACAGAAACAGCCAGCCACACCAATCCAAGGAACATGCTATCAGAAAAGAAGGGCAAAATGATAAAAAAGGTCAGGAGGACTGCAATCCACCACGTCCGTCCTGCACAACGCAACCAGTGCGGCCAAATATCAGCCACCAACAGCCGGTCAATCTTTCCATCATACTCCTCATACAGCTGGACGAGCGTAAAGACATTGACAAGCACTACCCATAGACCAAGACCAAAGGATGCCGCCAACAACGGTACGTCGAACTCGAACCATCCTAAAAAATAATCAAGCCCTGCATGATGATCTTCAGGAGCCGCCATATTCACCACCGTCAACAACAAAGCCAACAGCAAGGCCAATGGCCCGATGAGCACAAACGTGCTCCGGAGCCATACACGCCTGTTGACGCGCATGAAATCGAACGTCGTCTCCAAGCACTGGGAAATCGAACGTCGCTCATAGAGATTGATTCTATCCAACTCTTGACTCATCACGGTGTCGTTTGACGGGCAGATAAACGTAATAGAATAAGATGAAAGCCAATGACAGCAAAATAACCAGCAGACGCAGACCGTCGCCGATTTCTGTAAAGCGGGTGAAGAATCCCTCGATGAAGGCTGCCACCACGACCACGGGGACTGCCGACACCAACACCTTCACACTACGGCGTGCTGCCACCAGAAACGAACGCATCCGGGTGTAAGTGCCGGGAAAAAGCCAGCCATTGCCCAGCGTGATGCCGGCCCCGCCACATATCACGATGGAGGAAAGTTCCAAGGTGCCATGGAGCATAATGGCCAGCAGCGACTCTGCGAAAATGCCCCTCACCAAGAAGAAAGAGATGAAGGCCCCTACCATAATGCCGTTGTGCATGAGATAATAGCACGTGCCGAAACTGGTCAGCACACCCATCGCATAGGTGATGAACGACACCATGATATTATTCAGGGTGATGCTCAGGAAAGAATCCATCTGAGTGCCGGTGGCATAGACCGCCATAGGCTGCCCCGCCTCGATATTGCGCAGTGTCATGTCGATATAACTGTCGCCAAGAATTATACGAGGGAAATCTGGGTCGCCAATAGTGGACAACACACCTATCACGATGAAGGAGACAAACACGGCAAGAGACAACAGTAATCCCTTGCGTGCATCGTAAACAGCCAAGGGTATATCGTGCGTCCAAAAATGGAGAAACCGGGACCAGGAGGTCTTCTTATGATAGAAAAGGTCGCGGTGAAGATTCAGAGCCAATCCATTGAGATAAGAAGTCAGAGGAGACCCCGGATATTGAGTTCGGGCAAAAGCCAAGTCTGAAGTCACCTCATTGTAGGCTTCAACCTTTTCGTCGGGTGTGGCAAAAACCGTGTCGCCAATCATCACCTCAACCTTTTTCCATTTTTCAATATTCTGTCTGACAAATACTGCCTCTTGCATGGCTGTTTTTCGAAATAAGACATGCAAAAATAAAAAATAATTCCTAATTTTGCAACATAGCAAGAAATAATATGGCTCAGACAAGCATCATCACAGGTCAATATGTCGAAATACGCCAAAATGCAGCCACTGTGCTGCAAAGAGGCATCGCATGGATGATTGACTTTCTCATCATGTTCATCGCCTCACTAACCCTGAGCAGTCCACTTACCCTTTATGGATTTGCAATAGGAGAAGACATGTTAATCCTCTTCATATTTCTCTGGCTGTTAGCCATCCTATGCTACCCTCTCTATATGGAAATCTTCAATCACGGGCAATCTTTCGGCAAGATGGTCATGGGTATCAGGGTGATGTGCTTAGACGGTTCGACACCCACCAACATAGCCTATCTGTTGCGATGGATTCTGATGCCTGTAGACTTCGGCATCAGTGGTCTGGGATTGGCTTTCATCATATTTACCAAAAACTGTCAACGGATAGGGGACCTGGCTGCGGGCACCACGGTGGTAAAACTGTCAAAAAGCGAACCGCCTCTTATCATTCGGACTATACCAACTATCAACAAAAACTATCAGCCGACCTATCCCGAAGTCACACGGCTCGATATCCGGCAGATGGGGGTCATCGAACAGGTGCTGCTGATGAAAGACGGTCCTCAGAAAACGCGCAACTTGACATCACTGGCTGAAAAGGTGGATTCTGTGCTGGGTATCAAGCATCAGGAAAATGACAACGAAGCCTTTCTTTTGAATGTTTACAACGACTTCCAGTACTATGCCATTCATGGTTCATGACTTATAGGGACAAAAAAAAAGGAGTACCGCCGTACTCCAACCTTTGTTAACCTTAAATCTAATACTATGAAAAACACGATGCAAAGATAATGCTGTTTCCGCACACATGCAAGTATTTTCTCAAAAAAAGTGCGCACACTGTCATTTTCTTGATATAAATCAAGCGAAAACTGTGTGCGCACACTTTTTTTCGGCTGGATACTATTCGCCCGGAGCCAGCACTACCCCCTCCTGCTTTTTACCATCCATCATGATGCGCAGGGGTTTGTCGAAGTGGACATGCCGCACATGTTCCGTCTCTTCGACAGCCGGCATGGCATCCAGCAAGTCCTTCCGCCAGATGCCCTCACCCGTGATGGAATTGATGGTGAAATAACCGACACCGAAACTGGTGAGGTTTTGGAAGAAATGCGTTCCCTGGCTTGGGTCTATGCGGTAGTTTTTGAGTGCCACCTCAGCGATGAGTTTTGCGCCGCTGATATGGGGCCATTTCACGGGAATGCCCAACCAATAGTCACTGGAGCCCCAACGTCCGGGTCCGACGAGCACATACCCCTTGCCCTCGGCAAGGAATTTTCGATTGATGCGCTCTATCTCGGTGGCTATCATCGGATTGTTGGAAGCGGTGAAATTGTCGTCCGTCTTTACGTAGACCACGTCAGAGACCTCCTCACTGATGCCATGCCCCAGAGACAAATGAGAACGGAGCAGACAATCCTCATCAGGGATGGTGCACAGGTCGGTCTCAAGCATCTGCTTGGAATCGACAATGGGACGAATCTGCAACAAATAGAAGTCAAGCATACGTCCGTCGACAATATTGCAGGCAAACTCTATTTCCACAGGCCGGTGCATGCTTTCTGAGCCAAAACGCATGGCCATCTGCATGATTTCAGGGAAGGGGAAAACGCCATGCTGCAAGACACCGGCAAAAGAGATGACCTTGCGGCCACCCTCATAGATGCCGTCCCTGATAATCTGGTCATAGGGGTCGTAGGTAGAAGCGATATAAGCCAAAGACTGGTCTTTATCGGCTTCCTTGACGCGGAGTTTGAGTATATTGAATCCGTCGTCCACTTTGAAGTCATTGGCCAAATTGGCCATATCGAGGGCATAGAATTTCGTCTGAGTCTCTTTCAGCGCTGTCTCCATCTCACTTGTCTGAAGCACCTGCTGCGGATGATAGGGTCTCACACGCAGGGTCTGTCCGCCATCGACGATATATTTACCCAGGCCCAGGGCGAGGCTGGCAATACCGTCCTCAGCCCGTTCATCACCGATGGGATAGTAGTTGAGAGAACGCAGTACGCCACTGATATTGGGATAGAAATGATTGCCATAGGTGGTACCTACCACTTCCTGAAGGATGACAGCCATCTTCTCAGAGTCGATGACATTGCTTGTGGCTGTCATGTAGGCTTTGGAATCCCGGTAATAGACCGAAGCATATACACCCTTGATGGCGCAGGCGAGCATTCTCAACATCTCATACTTGTCGTTGAGATAGGGTATCATATAGGTGGAATAGATGCCGGCAAAGGGCTGATAGTGGGCATCCTCGAGCAAGGAAGAGGACCGCACGGCGATGGGACTTTTCGTCGCCTCGAAGAATGTGAAGAAATCGGCGATGAGATTGTCGGGCAACTGAGCCTTGAGGAAATGGCTCAGGATGACCTCGTCGGGAGCATCGCTGAGAGCCACCTGGTACAAGTTGTTGGCATCCATAAACTTGTCGAAGACATCGGTGCAGAGGACCACCGTCTTGGGTATAGATACGGCTGCATTGTCGAAAGAATTGAACTCAGGATGTCTTTTGATGATATTGTCGAGGAAAGCCAGACCACGGCCCTTTCCGCCAAGAGACCCCTCGCCAATGCGTGCGAAGTGGGCATAACGGTCGTATTTGCCACGGTCGAAGACAGCCACCACACCCACATTTTTCATCTTACGGTATTTCACGATGGCATCGAAAATAATCTGCCTATGTGCGTCGACATTCTTGAGTTTGTGCCAGGTGACAGTCTTCAGAAACTGTGAGACAGGGAAGATGGCGCGCGCACAAAGCCAGCGGCTCACGTGATTGCGCGAGATATGGTAGAGCATGGAGTCATTGGGAATGTTGAACACATTGTCCTGCAACTCCTTCAGGCTGCGCACCCGCTTCACCTCTCTCTTGGTGACAGGGTCGCGGAAAATGAAATCGCCAAAGCCCATGTGCTCGGCCAAGATTTTGCGCAGGTCGACATTCATCTTCTTGGAGTTCTTGTCTACATACAGGAAGCCCTCCTCTTTGGCCTTGGCCTCATTGACGCTCTCCGCACTCTGAAGGATGAGCGGCACAAACTCATCGCGGCGGCGTATCTCACGCAAGAGCTTAAAGCCTGCTTCAGGGTCCTTGACGCCATCCTTGGGAAAGCGCACATCGCTGATGATGCCCTGCGTATTGTCGTGGTAACGGTCGTAGAACTCCATGGCCTCCTCGTAGGTTCGCGCAAGCACCACCTTTGGCCGCCCACGCTTGCGCTGCGCGGCAGTATGGGGATTGAGCGCCTCGGTAGAGAAGCGCTGGCTCTGCAGCAGGATATAGCTGTAGAGATTGGGCAGTACGGATGAATAGAAACGTATGCCGTCCTCGACAAGCAAAATCATCTGCACACCAGCCTCCTGAATATCATGCTCGATATTCATCTTGTCCTCCAGCAACTTGATGATGGAGAGGATGAGATTGGTGTCGCCAAGCCAGCAAAACACATAATCGAAAATTGACATGTCCTCATCCTGGATTCGCCGGGTGATGCCGTGAGAGAACGGAGTGAGCACCACGCAGGGCAAGTTGGGGAAATGTGCCTTGATGTCGCGGGCCACGCTGAAGGCATCATTGTCGGCATTGCCAGGCATGCAGATGACCAAATCGATGGCCGTGGCGGAGAGTACACGGCGCGCCTCCTCGGTGGTACTGACTTGGGTGAACGATGGCGGGTAACGCATACCGAGCTGCATATACTCATCGAAGATTTTCTCATCGACACGCCCGTCGTCCTCGAGCATGAAAGCATCGTAGGGATTGGCGACAATAAGGACATTGAAGATACGGTGGGTCATCAAATTGACGAACGACACGTCCTTCAGATAGAACTTGCTGAATTCCTGGGGAATGATATTTTCCATGTGCTTGTGGGTCGTTGACTCTGCAAATTTAGCATTTTTGAATGAAAGCACAAAGTAAGGGGTATCTTTTTCATCGGTGAAGGAATCACGGAGGGGCAAAAGGTATGAGCAAAAAGCAAGGAGAACGGGAAAAATCTTGTGTTTTAATTTGGAAGTTACGCATATAATGCCTAATTTTGCGTTATAGTATTGACAATTTGTACTTGTAACCTTTAAAAACACAATTACTATGGAAGTTGAAAAAATCATGCGTGCTTTGGAACAAAAACATCCAGGCGAGTCAGAGTATCTGCAAGCAGTGAGAGAAGTGCTGCTTTCTGTGGAGGATGTCTACAACCAACACCCTGAGTTTGAAAAAGCAAAAATCATAGAGCGCATCGTGGAGCCCGAACGCATCCTGACATTCCGAGTCCCTTGGGTGGATGACAAGGGTGAGGTTCATGTCAATCTCGGCTACCGCGTACAATACAACAGCGCCATAGGTCCCTATAAGGGGGGATTGAGATTCCACCCCTCAGTGAACCTTTCCATCCTGAAATTCCTGGGATTTGAGCAAACCTTCAAGAACGCCCTTACCACCCTCCCCATGGGCGGAGGAAAGGGAGGTTCAGATTTCTCCATCCGTGGCCGCAGCGATGCCGAAGTCATGAGATTCTGCCAGGCATTTATGCTGGAGCTTCACAAGGTCATCGGCCCCGACATGGATGTTCCAGCCGGCGACATCGGAGTAGGTGGCCGTGAGATAGGCTATCTATTCGGTATGTACAAGAAACTTACCCACCAGTACCAGGGTGTGCTTACGGGCAAAGGTATCGAATGGGGTGGTTCGATTCTCAGACCGGAGGCAACAGGATTCGGAGCCTTGTATTTCGTCAATCAGATGCTGCAGACTCACGGCATTGACATCAAAGGCAAGACCGTAGCAATCAGCGGATTCGGCAATGTGGCCTGGGGAGCTGCCAAGAAGGCGACCGAACTGGGCGCCAAGGTGGTGACAATATCCGGCCCCGACGGCTATATCTACGACCCCGCCGGACTTGATGATGAGAAGATTGCCTATATGCTGGAACTGCGTGCCAGCGGAAACGATGTATGCGAGCCGTATGCAGAGGAATTCCCGGGTTCGACCTTCTACGAGGGCAGAAAACCATGGGAGGTGAAAGTGGACATCGCCCTGCCATGTGCCACACAAAACGAGCTCAATGGTGATGATGCCGACAAACTGCTCGCCAACAAGACGTTGTGCGTGGCCGAGGTATCCAACATGGGCTGCACTGCCGAGGCTGTAGACAAGTTTGTGGCTGCTGGCCAGCTCTTTGCTCCCGGCAAGGCAGTGAATGCGGGAGGTGTGGCCACCTCTGGTCTGGAAATGACCCAAAACTCGATGCGCCTGTCATGGAGTGGCGAGGAAGTGGATCAGAAGCTGCATACCATCATGTCCAATATTCACGAGCAGTGTGTGAAATATGGAAAGGAGCCCAACGGCTACATCAATTACGTGAAGGGCGCCAATATCGCCGGCTTCATGAAGGTGGCCAATGCCATGATGGCTCAAGGTATCGTCTAAAGCAATCTGCTAAATAAAATCAGCGCGCCCCAAGTCTGGAGCGCGCTGATTTCGTTTATAGGAAGGGAGCAACTATCTCACTGTATTGATGGTGAACTCTGTGACGTCAGACATCACACGGCTTCCCTGCAGGACAGAGAGACAGAAGGTGGCGGTACCCGTACGCATACGCTCGGACTTGACCATTGCCGTGTAACGGATAGCTTTTCCCGGTTCAAGTTTCTCGACATGTACGGATGGCGAAATATAGATATTGCGCTTACCGGTAGACTCCACGACCATAGGCTGAAGGTCATAAAGTGTCTGCCCTGAGGCGTTGTAGACCTCGAAAATCACTTTAGACACCTCATTGGAGTTGATTTGTCCATCATGGTTTGCATCCACGAAACGTGGGTTGCGGATGATGAGATTGGTGTTGACATCATATCCTGAGCTGATCTCCTCGATTTGAGAAGTGGAGGGCGACACAGTGCGGGCCTCAGCCGCAGAATAATTGCCGGTATAATCGGTGCCATTGAAATCATAGAGCCGGTCATCACCTCTGTTGGAAGGGTCGAAATAAATATCGTCGTCGGCATTCTGACGTTGCTTCGCACGGGATTTCTCACGCTGTATGGCCTCATAATGCTCATGCACCTCACGTTTCTCAGCATTCTCGACAGCCTGTCCGATAGCGGCACCGACAACAGCACCACCTGCCATGCCCACAATAGTACCTATATCGCTTCCCAAAGGACCATGCGTAATACCGCCAATGGCAGAGCCAAGAATACTACCAAAGTGTGCTCCGGTATAAGCTCCTGTGCCAGGGTAGGACACACAACTGCTCAACAGCAACATTGAGCTCAAAGACAATAATACTATGGTTTTTCTCATTTCTGTAGGTTTTTGTTGCTGCAAAATTAGTCAAAGCACAAGGAATGAGCAACGGGAAATCCCCATATCCGTTTAGGAGAATCCCTAAAAAAAGACCGGTCCCCTTCCATACGGAAAGGAACCGGCAGTTTTATTAAGCCTTCGAAAATTACTCTGCAGCTTCCACTTCAGCAGTCTCCTGAGCTGGAGCTTCCTGAGCTGGGGTTTCCTGAGCATTCTCAGCCTTAGCGGAACGACGGCTACGGCGGGTCTTCTTGCCAGTCTTGGCAGTCTTGGCCATGTTCTCGTCGAAGTCTACGAGCTCGATGAATGCGATAGGAGCAGCATCACCCAGACGGTGTCCGAGCTTGATGATGCGTGTATAGCCACCGGGACGGTCGCCTACCTTCTCGGCCACAGGGCCGAAGAGTTCTTTCAATGCTTCTGTGTTCTGCAGATAGCTGAACACAACGCGGCGTGAGTGAGTAGAATCATCCTTGCAGCGGTTGATCAGCGGCTCGGCATATTTTTTCAAGGCCTTAGCCTTGGCGAGAGTCGTAGTGATTCT
>CACXDY010000046.1 GCA_902766505.1 uncultured Prevotellaceae bacterium | reverse complement strand
TCCCTATAGGAGTATATGTGATTAAAGCCAATGATCTAACCTTTAAAATCACGAAACGATGAAAACATTGAAATTTTTGTGTGTCTTTGCTTTGACCATGTTCACCATTCCAACATTGGGACAAGACTTTTTAAATGTCTACTTCAAGGATGGAACTTTCAAAATATTCCACTTTGAAACCATTGTTCAACTGAATACCTCTCAGTTTGATGCAGAAGGTGTTCGGCATAGTGATTATCAATATCAGCATGTGGTTACTACATATGACCATTTTGTCTATGATATCAATGATATCGACAGTATTGCTTTTACTAAATATAATAAAGAAGTAGTAGAAGATAATATTTGTGATGCCATGGATGCAGTTTTTCCAGAGTTGGTCAATTGCGAAAACATTGAGGACGCAGAAAAAGTAATAGATAAAATAAAAGAAGACAAATCCATAGAAGATGCTTGGTCTGATGGACATGAACTTCACATCAAGATAAAAGATTGGGAAACAATGTCTTTCCATTTTAATCATAATAATGAAGTTATTTCGTCTATTAATGTGGATGATATTAATCGTCAGTTGACTAAACAAGATAATATAGTCAAGCCTGAAGGTAAAGAACTCAAATTGGTAATAGCTAATCAACAACATTTTGATGAAAGTAGAAGGTATTATGTTGATGATTGGTTTCAACCTCTTGTTCAAAGTGTAAATTTAATGAAAAAATATAATTTATCTGCTACTTACGAGAATTCGCCATCTTTAGATTTCTTTTATTCTGACATGTACAAATATGATATAGTATTTGTTGTTACTCATGGTTGTTGTGGTAATGGAATACATTCATTTTGTACCAGTAATCAATTAGGTATTTTTGAAAAAAAATGGTATCAAACTTATTTAGGTATTTTTGATACACCTTCAAGAGAAGAAAAATTAGTATTTAAGAACAATTACGATAAATTATTTGAAAAAGGAAGTATTTATGAGAATGCTCAAGATCATATTACATATGGTTGGGTTGAAGAAGTAAGAAATGGCGAAATATGTTGGGTTTCTTATACTTCTGTTTTCGAATCTTTTTTTACAGGATTTGTTAAACAAAAATTCAGTAATCCAAATTCCATTATGTTTAATGTAGCTTGTGAAGCTTTAAAAGGAAGTAATAGCTTAGCAAAAGCTATACATAACAGAGGATTAGGTGTCTTTTTAGGATATAATGAAAGTAATTCAAGAGGACAAAAAGGTGGATATCATTACATATATTCTCTAATTAATGGAAAATCAGCATATCAAGCTTACCTTACTTTAGATAATGAATATGTAAATGATCCACATCCAGCTCATTTGGAATATGAACCAAATGACGATTTAGATAATAAATATAATATATTTTTAACTCCTATTTATACTAATGAAATTAATCCTTCTTCCATAAATAATGTAAATAATAAAATATCTGCAAAATTAAGTGGATTAGCTATAACACAAAATCATAATACAATATCATTAGGATTCAAATATGGTACAGAAAAGAATAATTTAAATAAAAATGAAAAATGTATTGATAATGAAATATCAGCTACCCAAAATGAAACAAAAGGAAACATATCTTTTGAGAAAAAAATAGATAATTTAGAAAAAGGAAAAACATATTATTATTGTGCCTATTCCTATGATGATAAGTATTACAATTATGGAGATACACTATCATTCAAAATACAATCTATCATTAGTGATGTAACCGTCACAAAAGCCTCATACTATCCTGACCATTATGATTTCAATGGCGGTAAGTACTCGTTCAAATACAACTGTACGGTGACAGCTTCCATTAATCCTAATGGAAGGCAAATACAGGAGTGGGGATATGTATATGTGGATCCGAGTGGTAGTACCGCTAAGATACCATTGACAGAATTTGGTACTTCATATGCTGATAGCAGATACTCCTATTGCTTAAACACAAGTTCTGGCACACTGACCTTCTATGGTTATGTGAAATATGCAGATGACCCCAACTACTATTACGAGGAGCCACAACAATTTGCCATTGCCTATCCAGAAGGTTCTACCCTCAACATGTCGGAATGTACCTTCAAAGGAACAGAGACAAATGTATCTTATCAGGGAAAGAACTATAAATACAAGACTGCCTATAGATATGTCTTCAAACCTACCGGTGCTTACTGGCTGAAAGTGGGAACATACGAATATGGCAGCGGTTGGAACAACTGGACCAACCTTCCCAATTACACAGTTAGTCCCGTTGATGGAAACAATGCATTGACAGTCAACTACTATTATGATGACAAGACCTTCACAGGTGACTATAATGTGAAACTTAAGGGTGATGATGAAACCCATGGTCTCAATTATGCCACACCTCAATATGTCAACTATACCTATAGCGGTAGTCAGTTCACTGGATGCAATTTCCATAACACATCCAATGCTCAGGCACCTAATCTTGGTCCTGTCATTGTAGATGAGGAAGAGGAGGTATATGAGACCGTCATCGATATCGTTTTATAAACTACATATATATTCAAATATTAATAACCAAAAATTACCTGAAAATGAAAAAGTATTTGTTATTTTTCCTTAGCCTTATGATAGGCGTAGTGACCTTCACATCTTGTGGTGATGATGAGGATGGCCCAAAAATCAGTGATCTTGAAAAGAAGTATTTTAAAATTGAGAATGCTAATTATATAGATAAAAGCTTCCCAACAAAGACTACAGACGACAAGATTGAGGGTTTGAGCGTCAACCCGAAAGCGTTGGCCGGCGGTATGAACTTCATCACCATCACTTCCTTGAAAAAATACAAGAAGTTCTTTGTGGGTGTGAAAGGCGTGAATGGTTATTGGGAATCTTCCAATAACAGCAGCAGAACCAGTACAAGTGATTATTCCACCTACATCATTCCTCTGCTTTACAGTACGGAATTGAACTCCAACATGACCATGCTCATCAGTGCTGAAGATGAAGACGACGAAATCACAGATGTCTATGAAACCTCCATTACCTATGTGGACAGTGAATCCGGAGACCTGAACATCAACCTGACTTTCAGCAATGCAAAAGATGTTGACCTCCACTTGTATACTCCAACAGATGAGCATATCTATTATGGTCACAGAGGAGGTTCCACCACCGTTGATGGCAAAGAGGTTTCCTATGGTTTGGACCATGACTCCAATGCAGGATGTAGTATTGATAACCTCAATAACGAGAACATCTATCTCCCTGCAGAGTTGATTGTAAACGGTACCTATAAGGTAGTGGTCAATATGTATGAAAACTGTAACAGAAGCATTCCTACCAGTTGGGCTATCGTTACCAGATATAAGGGCAATATCATCACTCCTGCCACGGGTAGCAATCCTGCCTCGGGTGTTTATGCTGTCAATGCAGGTAATGGCGACCATACCACTGTCATGACCTTTACCATCAATGACGGTGTTTCAAGAGCTGCTGCTTACAACTTCCTCAACAGAAACAATTTCACCGCTATTCCTACCAATGACATGGATGAGATGAAAAGTGAATTGGAGGGTTTCAAACTGGATTGGACCAAATAATCATCTTCAAAAATAAAGAATGGGGCTTTTTTTAGAGCCCCATTTTTTTATGATGAACGTCCTGTTACTATTTTCTTAATCTCATTCAATTTATTCAAGGCTTCCACAGGAGTCAGATTGTTGATATCCAATCCGATAATCTCGTCACGTACCTGAGAAAGAACAGGGTCGTCGAGTTGGAAGAAACTCAACTGCATTCCCTCACGCGACTGATTAATAGATTGTGCTGAGGGTTTACCCACTGTCCCTACATTGCTGTTGTCTGCCTCCAACTGTTTCAGAATGACATTGGCACGCTTGACAATACTCTTCGGCATTCCAGCAATGTCGGCCACATGTATACCAAAAGAATGCTCCGAACCTCCTCTCATCAACTTACGAAGGAAAATCACCTTGTTGTCTATCTCCTTCACACTGACATTATAGTTCTTGATACGGGAGAAATTCTTCTCCATCTCATTCAATTCATGATAATGGGTGGCAAACAACGTGCGGGCACGTGCCCGGGGATGTTCATGCAGGTATTCTACAATCGCCCAGGCAATGGAAATACCATCATAAGTAGAGGTTCCACGTCCAAGTTCGTCAAACAATACCAATGACTTCGGAGTGACATTGTTGAGTATGTTCGCTGCCTCTATCATCTCCACCATAAAGGTAGATTCTCCTAAGGAAATATTATCAGAAGCTCCCACACGGGTGAAAATTTTATCCACCATGCCTATTTTCGCACTCTCTGCCGGGACAAAACAACCTATCTGGGCCAATAGCACTATCAACGCTGTCTGACGCAACAAGGCTGATTTACCTGCCATGTTGGGACCCGTGATAATGATGATTTGTTGTTTTTCGTTGTCCAACAAAATATCATTGGGTACATATTTCTCTCCAAGTGGCAATTGGGTTTCTATGACTGGATGACGGCCTCCTTTGATGTCAATCACTTCTGTGTTGTCTATCACAGGACGGATATAATGATTCTCTTCTGAAACCATTGCATAGGAAAGCAGACAATCCAACCGTGCTATCAGGTTAGCATTTAATTGGATGGCAGGAATAAACTCCTGCACTGCCAAAACCAGTTCATTGAACAAACGGGTTTCCAACGAGATAATCTTATCTTCAGCACCCAAAATTTTCTCCTCATATTCTTTGAGTTCCTGAGTGATATATCGTTCTGCCTGGGCTAATGTCTGCTTACGTACCCATTCTGCAGGAACATGGTCTTTATAAGTATTGCGGACCTCTAAATAATAACCGAAGACATTGTTATAACCGATTTTCAGAGAAGAGATTCCTGTTGCCTCGGCTTCACGCTGCTGGATTTTCAATAGATAATCCTTACCACTATAGGCGATATGACGCAATTCATCCAACTCGGCATTCACACCATTGTTGATAACATTGCCTTTATTCACCAACAACGGAGCATCAACCATCACCTCACGGGCTATACGGTCACGAATCGAACAACAGGGGTTGATTTGCTCACCAATCCTTCTCAAAGCCTCATTATCCGTATTCAGACAGGCTTTCTTGATGGGTTCTATGGCTTCAAGGGCTATTCTCAACTGCACCATCTCCCGAGGTGAGACTCTTCCTACTGCCACCTTTGAGATGATACGCTCCAAATCATTGATTTTGTGCAACTGCTCATCAACAAGTTGACGAAAATCAGGTTCACGGAAGAAATAATCCACCACATCCAAACGTTCATTGATGATTTTCTCTTCTTTTAAGGGGAAAATCATCCATCGACGCAACAACCGGCCACCCATCGCCGTGATGGTATGGTCGATAACCTGAAGCAGTGAGGAACCTTCTTCCTGCATCGTCTGGAGAAGTTCCAGAGAACGGATGGTAAACTTATCCAGTCTGACATATTTCTCCTCCTCAATGCGCGATATCGACGTGATATGACCTATCTGTGTATGCTGCGTCAACTCAAGATATTGAAGAATGGCACCTGCCGCTATAATTCCATTCAATAGATGGTCGACACCAAAACCCTTCAAAGTATTGGTCTGAAAATGACGGAGCAGTTTCTGACGGGCTGTCTGTTCGGTAAATACCCAGTCATCGAGTTCAAAAATACAGTTCCTTGTACCAAAATACCGCTCAAACTCTGTTTTCTTGTTTCTATCATACAAGATTTCCTTGGGTTGGAAATTACCTATCAGTTTTTCCACATAGTCATAGGTTCCCTCGCCTGTCAGAAACTCACCGGTGGAAATATCCAAAAAAGCGACACCACATGCTGTCTTGCCAAAATGAACGGCGGCCAAAAAATTGTTCTCTTTGTAATTGAGCACATTGTCTGTCATGGCCACACCTGGTGTTACCAATTCCGTAATACCTCTTTTTACAAGGGTTTTGGTCAGTTTGGGGTCTTCCAACTGATCGCAAATGGCAACACGGCGACCTGCCCTGATGAGTTTTGGTAAATAGGTGTCAAGAGCATGGTGTGGAAAACCTGCCATCTCAGCCGAACCAGACGTACCACCATTATTACGCTTTGTCAAGGTGATACCCAATATCTTGGAAGCAGCAATGGCATCCTCACAGTAGGTTTCATAGAAATCACCACATCGAAACAGCATCAACGCATCAGGATGTTTCGCCTTCAACGTGAAAAACTGTTTCATCATAGGAGTTAATCCATTGTCTTTCTTTGCCATCGGTATCTTTGTCATTTTAGAATCATGGCAAAGTTACTAAAAATCGAGAGCAGAACAAAATGAACGTGTTCATTTTTTATCCCGAAACGGAGTAACTTCGGCGATTCATCGCCAAAGTTACCATCTTTATCCTCATACTTATCCACACTGTTGTGGAAAACTATGGGGATAACTGTTGGAAAAATCATTGTAATTCTACTCTTTTTCCATATTCCCATTTTTTACACCTGATTGACGCAGAAAACGAATGCTTTTTACAGTCATTTTCCAAATCTTTTCCACACTGTTATTTTTCTTCCATTTATCCACACATAGTTATCCACCAAGTTCAATCAATGTGGAAAACTTGATAAATCATTTATTCTCAATAGAATAATATCAACAATCTTATTTGATAACTGAAAATAAAACAGCAAATCATGATAATCGGAGCATTCAGTGAAGTTATCCACTTTTTCAACGATATATCATCTTATTTTCATTTTATTCTTTTAAAATAAAAATTCAAAATATAATGATAAATCAACCAGGTGATGATAGTGGATAACACGTAAACCAACAGAAATGCTATTATCACCAAATAGTATCGACCGTCGTAGGGATATCCAACCTTACCCAACAAAGTGCAGACTATAAAAGGTACTCCACCGCAGATGAAGTAATAAACCAAGGAATGGGCACCTGTCCATTGGATGGGTTTGATGTCTGGCAGGTGACGGCAGATTCCTACTATAAAGAGGATACCCAACAATCCGTCAATCATCAGAATCAGGAAGGAAGAAACATGGATGGGTTGGAGAGTGAACAAATAGTTGGACTTGCTTTCCAAAAATTTCAATAATAAAAGCAGGATACCGGCAATAATGATGGTATATGGTTGGTGTATAAAGGATAATTGTTGCTCTTTCCTATGGTAGAGATGGCCAAGAAAGATGAAAATGAGCATCATAAAAGCATTCTGCCAACACCAAATATTGATGCTCCATAAGGTTTCCAGATTGAAATAATGGTAAAGAACGGCTATGATGGGGTAGGGGAGCAGACAAACTGTCATCAACGGGATGAGTCTACCATGGGTGACGTGATATAAGAAGGAAAATAACAGTTCTCCAACTATCAAGGCGGCTATAAACCAGGAAGCATGACCGGTAAGAATCCTTAAGAAAGTTTCTTGAATGGTGGTATCATCATGCACCAAGGCTTTTGGAAGGGCTATAACGGCCGTAAAGACAAAATAGGGTATAACTATACCCCTGACGATGGATTTGAGCTTTCTGGGCAGCGAAAATGGCTTTTTGGGAGGTATAATGAGATAACCTGAGACAAAGAAGAATACAATTAGGGCATTGCAGACATAATAAGCATAGGGAATGATTTCCTCACCAGCATAGTATTTTTCTGTGTGAAACAGCAAGATGGCCAACATACTCAGACCTCTTGCCGTATCTACCCATCTTATTCTCTCTGTCGGTAACATGACTGGCTCAGTTTACGATGGCTATCTTGCAAACAGTTCCTTTTTTGCCGTCATTGGTGGCTGTGATAACCATATAGACACCTGAAGCGACACGATGGCCGTTCTTGTCGCATCCATCCCAGGTGAACAATCCTCCATTACTGGTTCCTTCGGCCACTAAAGCGCCATTGGCTGTGACAATTTTCACATCTGCGTCAACAGTGAGTCCCGTCACCGTGATTAATCCTGTATAGTCGGGAGTTACCGGATTGGGATAGGCATAAACAAGGTCTTTCGACATCGACTCTGCAGGAGCAGTGGCATCGCTCATAAAAGAACACAATCCATTATCCGTTCCAAAGAAAACCTCACCGGTGGAATGGTCTATTGTGATGGATTCAACATTGTCGGAGAGGAGTTCGCTGTTGTCGCTGGTGAAATGATGAATTTGCGACAGGTTGTCGGAACTGATGAGATAGACACCATTGCCGTTGCTGCCAAACCATTTTCTGTTGCCGCCGTCAACTGCCATACATGAGATATCCACACCGCTGAGTAGATAGTCGGCAAAATTGGTGCCGTCATTACGGGGTACTTTCACTTGTTGGAGAACGGCATTTGAACCTTCACTGATATCAGTGGAGGGCAACATCAACGGACCTACATTGGTACCTATCCATATATTTCCCTCTTTGTCTTCCATGATACATCTTACACCTGTAGGGATGATTTTGGTGCCGTCCTCATTGATGAAGGAATTATAGTAATTGATGGCATCATTGGAAGGGTCAAAACAATAGAATGAGGGTATTGACCAATGGTTGTTGACAAACCAAAATAGTCCTCTACTGTCCAAAATAAGACATTTCATGTTGGGAAGGCTGCGGTTGTTGTCATCCATCAGTATCTCCTTGTGATGACTCTCCCATGTACCGTCTGTCTTCAGTTTCAGAATGGATGCTTCCTGTGCCAGACTGTTCAGGCACCAGAGATTGCCTTCCTTGTCGTATTTGATGCCAAGGGTGAGGACATAGTTCGGACTGTTGTTATCCGTACCATGCATGAGGGGACTGTTTTCAGTGTCATATTTGTGCACAAATTGTCCTTCCTTGTATTCATAGAGACCTGTGCGGCCTCCTACCATCACATGGGTTTTATCCTTGGGGTCTACATCAAGGCACGTCATGTCTTGGAAACGGTTTCTGAATTGTGCCTTCATTTCATCATCATCTTGATAGATGGTCCATAAATCATTGTTGAAAGTCTGAACAGTGGCTTCCCTGTTCAGTTCTGCGAAGGAATCGAAACCGCCACCACAAGTGTAGAGGGTATTGTCCTGATACCGCATAAATCCAAAATAATTGTATTTTGGGCCATCTGGACAAATGTTGATAAGGTTGGGAATAATTTCCTTGTCTTCGATGGAAAGTGAATAGAGTTTGTTGTCTTTCTGATGACTCCAATAGCAATGGTTTGTGTCATCATAGGCCAATGCTTTCAGCGCATACCGGTCATGTTGGATGACTTGGCTGGTCGACAAGTTATCGAAAATGAGGACAGAATCAGCATTTCCGAAAATCAGTTTACCTCCTGTGTTGTTGCAGAAAGAGAAACTGAAATCCGCCACTTTTTCCCAGTCTCCTTTTTTGACGTAAACAACGCCATTGGTGGCGGCAATGAGTTGATTGTTGTAATTGAATAGATAATCTGCAGAAAGGGTAGATTCTGTGGTCCAGTTGTTTTTATCAAGCAAATTCTGGGTCGTATTGCCCTTGATAATTCCCTGGTCGCCACAGGCAGCATAGATATATCCATTATGAACAGCGGTGGACATCACTTTTCTGCCGAGGTTGTAGGTGGAGGTAATCTCTGCAGTGGATACATTGATTTTCAAAATACCGAAATTGGTCGACAGATAAGCATGATTGCCACTGATGCTGATTTCATTGATGGTTTTGTCATCAGTCATTGATTTATTGTAATAATCTGAGATGCTGAAAACATTTCCGTCATCGTCCAACAAATCAATATTCTGGTTCTCATATATGATGACCAGACGGTGCGCTGTCTTACAATAGGCGATATGGGAGATATTGCAGTCGTTCAGCGCATTCATCTTATCATACGTCTGAACACTGGTATCTGAGGTTTTGTAGGAGAAAAGTCCCTTGGAACTGAGTACATAGACCATCTTACCCGCTGGTTCTATCTCTGTGATATCTCCATAGGCCAAAAAACTGGTCCAGGAACCAATGGGTGCTGCCTGGACAAATAGTGTAGCCAGAAGCATCAGTAAGATGGACAGACTTTTCTTCATTTTTACTCGTTTTATAGTTTTTCCATAAAAGCCGCTAATTTTTCCACTGCCTTGGCCCGGTGGGAAATCTTGTTCTTGATTTCTGCACCAAGTTCAGCAAAAGTGGATTCATAGCCTTCAGGCTGAAAGATGGGGTCATAGCCGAATCCAGCGGTGCCACGGCGCTCTCTGATGATAGTGCCGTTGACGATTCCTTCGAACAGATGCTCTTCGACAACACCATCGTTCTCTAATAATAACGCAATGACAGTGCGGAATCGTGCATGACGATTGTTTTTTTCTTCTAATTCTGCCAAAAGTTTAGTCATATTGGCCTCACTGTCGTGGGCTTTACCCGCATATCTGGCTGAATAGATGCCCGGAGCACCATTGAGCACATCCACCTCCAGTCCTGAGTCATCGGCAAAACAACTCATGTGATAATGGTCATAGATATAGCGTGCTTTCAATAGGGCATTCCCCTCAAAGGTATCGGCTGTCTCAGGAATATCTACGTCGCATCCTATATCGGAGAGTGACAGAATCTCTATTTTATTGCCTAATATCTGTCGTATTTCCTCCAATTTGTGCTGGTTGTTCGTTGCGAATACTATCTTCATTTTTTTTCTTGATTTTTACTTTCATTTCATCAAATCCCTCACCATATACACCGATTACACTACTTTGGCTCACAAAGGCATTCGGGTCAATGGATTTTATCAAACGGAACATAATCACACTCTCGCGCTTGCGGGCAAGTATACAGAGCACTTTCATCTCTTGACCTGAATACCAACCGTGTCCGTCGAGCAATGTGACTCCATGGTTCATCTCTGTGCCTATGGCATTGGCAATTTCCTGGTATTTTTTAGAGAAAATAAGGAATTGGACGGATTCGCGACGGGAATTCATCACATAGTCGAGCATGAAATTCTCCACCACCATGGTGCAAAGACCGAAAACTATCTTATAAAGCGCATCAGTCACCGTATAATCACGGGCATAGATGAAGATGGGAAAACTGGAACCTATAATGAGCAGGTCGACCAGAATCAGAATGGTTCCCAACGACATGTTGCGGTATTTATTGACAATAGCCGCCACAATATCGGTTCCTCCCGTACTTCCATTATGCAAAAAGACAATGGCCAAGGCTGAACCAGTCATACAACAACCGATGATGAGCGACATGAAATTTTGGTCACCCAATAAGGTAATCATCTTGCCATTTTCATCGGTGACTATATCCTGCATCACACCCAACATCAGCGAAAGCATGAGGATGGCATAGATGGTCTTCATGAGGAATCTCCAACCAAGAATCTTCAAGGCCAATATCAACAGAAAGAAGTTGATGATAAAATAGGAATACATAATAGGTATTCCGTGATTATTGGCATTGGTGGCATAGAAGATAATGGCTGAGATACCTGTCACACCACCTGTCACAATTTCATAGGGCAACAGGAATACAGTCCATCCAACCGTATAAAGAAGAAGACCAAGGGTTATAAAAATATAATCCTTGGCTTCATTATAGAGTCTGGTTTTCTCAATGGTCATAAATGAAAATCATTTAATCACTACATTGACAATCTTTTTGGGAACAATGATGACTTTGACTATGTTCTTGCCGTTGATGTATTTCTGGGAACGCTCGTCTGAAAGGACTGCCTCCTGAATAGCGGCGTTGTCGGCATCTACGGCAAACTGCATCTGGAATCTTGCTTTGCCATTGAAGGAAATGGTGAGTTGCATCTGATTCTCCACCAGGTATTTCTCATCATATTCCGGCCACTGGGCATCGCAAACCGAACCTGTATTTCCCAATGCTTCCCACAACTCTTCTGCAATATGTGGAGCAAAGGGGGCAATGAGTTTGACCAGACAAGTCAGTACCTCTGCGTTGCGGCAACGTTGCTGGGTCAATTCATTGACGGCTATCATGAAAGCGGCAATAGAAGTATTGTAGGAGAAAGTCTCGATGTCCTGACTCACTTTCTTGATGAGTTTGTGAAGACTCTTCATCATCTCGGGAGTAGCCGGCTGATCCATCGGAATCAGACCACTGTTGGCATCCTTGCCAAAATAGAGAGACCAGAATTTTCTGAGGAAACGATGGCAACCATCAATGCCGTTGGTATCCCAAGGCTTGCTCTGCTCGACAGGTCCGAGGAACATCTCATAGAGACGAAGTGTATCAGCACCAAAACGTTCAACTATCATGTCGGGATTGACAACATTGAACATGGATTTTGACATTTTCTCCACGGCATTGCCACAGACATACTTGCCGTCCTCCAAAATGAACTCTGCCTGGGCATATTCTGGACGCCATGCCTTAAAGGCTTCAATATCAAGGATATCGGCGTTGACGATATTGACATCAACATGAATCTCTGTGGTGGAATACTGGTCTTTCAGACCCTTGCTGACAAAAACAGGATTCTTGCTGTGGTCATCACTGTTGATGCGATAGACAAAATTACTGCGACCCTGTATCATTCCCTGATTGACCAACTTCTGGAAGGGTTCCTCCTTGCAGGAATAACCATAGTCGTGCAGGAACTTATTCCAGAAACGGGAATAAATCAAGTGACCTGTAGCATGTTCGGTACCACCGACATACAAATCCACATTCTGCCAGTATTCATCCTTGTCTTTTGCCACCAAAGCCTCATCATTGTTGGGGTCCATATATCTCAGATAGTAAGCCGAGGAACCGGCAAATCCTGGCATGGTGTTCAATTCTATCGGGAATACTTTCACCTGGTCAATGAGAGATTTATCCACTATCTCCTCTTTTTCCGTATCCCATGCCCATTTTGTGGCACGTCCCAATGGTGGTTCACCCGACTCAGTGGGTTGGTACTTGTCGACTTCAGGAAGGAGGATAGGAAGTTTTGCAAAAGGAATCATCTGAGGCATTCCATCCACATAATAGACAGGGAATGGCTCTCCCCAATAACGCTGACGGGAGAAAATGGCATCACGCAGACGGTAGTTGACCTTCACGCGACCAAGATGGTGCTCTGCCACATATTTCTTGGTAGCAGCGATGGCTTCCTTGACAGTCAGTCCATTAAGGGAAAAATCAATATAGGGTTCGACATTCTTGCGGGGTGAGTTGCAAACAATACCTTCCTTGGCATCAAAACTCTCCTCACTGATATCACATCCTTCGATAAGAGGAATGATGGGAAGATTGAAATGACGGGCAAAGGCATAATCGCGTGAGTCATGAGCCGGAACAGCCATGATGGCACCTGTGCCGTAACCAGCCAATACATAGTCGCTCACCCAGATAGGTATGGCTTCGCCTGTGAAGGGATTGATGGCATACGAACCAGTGAAAACACCCGTTACTTTACGGTCGGCGATACGGTCGCGCTCCGTGCGCTTCTTGGTGGCGGCAATATAGTCTTTCACCTCCTGGGACTGGGCTTCCGTGGTCACCTTCTCCACATATTCACTCTCGGGAGCCAATACCATGAAAGTCACACCAAACATCGTGTCGGCACGGGTAGTGAAAATGGTGAAGTCTATATCACTGTCTTTCACGTGGAACACAACCTCTGCTCCCTCAGAACGGCCAATCCAATTACGCTGGGTCTCTTTCAAGGAGTCTGTCCAGTCTATAGTGTCAAGACCGTCGAGTAAACGCTGTGAATAGGCAGAGACACGGAGACACCATTGTTGCATCTTCTTCTGCACTACAGGGAATCCACCACGTTCGCTGACACCATCCACCACCTCGTCATTGGCAAGGACAGTACCCAGACCGGCACACCAGTTCACCATCGTCTCTCCTAAATAGGCGATACGGTAGTTCATCAGCACTTGCTGTTTTTCCTTGTCTGTCATGGCATGCCATTCTGCGGCAGTGAATTGAAGGGGTTCAGTTCCTGAAGCATCCACCTGCTCCGTACCGGATTGCTCAAACTGCTCTATCAGATGACTGATGGGCATGGCTTTGCCTTCACGGTTGTCATAGTAGGACTCAAACATCAGTTGGAAAGCCCATTGTGTCCATTTGTAATATTTGGGGTCACAAGTGCGTACTTCCCTGTCCCAATCAAAGGAAAAACCTATTTTGTCGAGTTGCTCACGGTATCTGTTGATATTGTTGACCGTAGTGATAGCGGGATGCTGACCTGTCTGGATGGCATATTGTTCGGCGGGCAGTCCATAGGCATCATAACCCATGGGATTCAATACATTGAACCCTTGCTGACGTTTGTAGCGGGCATATATGTCGGAGGCAATGTATCCTAAAGGGTGACCTACATGAAGTCCTGCTCCGGAAGGATAGGGAAACATGTTGAGTACATAGAATTTCTTGCGGCTGTTGTCCTCTGTGACATGATAGGTCTTTTGTTCTACCCATCTCTTCTGCCATTTTTTCTCGATTTCTCTGAAATTGTATTCCATTGATATTGTTGTATGATTGATTTTTTATTTTATGATAGTGCGTATCGTCATAGTGTGGCTGCCTTGTTCTTGATACCCTTCATGGAAGTGACAAATGCCTTGGCAATTCCAAAATTCAGCGTGATATCAATACGTACAGGGATGTGATTGTCGTCATCAGTCACGAAAAAGGTGGCATATTGACGGTATTTGCTGTTTTTTTCCTCCCATTCGGAATAAGCGAGTTTCAAACAGTTGTATTTGACACCATTGTCGCCCTGCACCTTCTCCTTTCCTTCATATTTGAGAATGGCCACAGTCATGCCATTGCCGTCGGCAACAGGGATTTTTACCGTATGGCCTTTTTTCCAACCGGCAGGGTCAAAATTGCGGGCACGGGTGAAAATATTCAGCATGTCATAGACACATTGCTCACTGGTCTTTTCACTCCGGATGTGAGACCTGTCACTCTTCTGCCTGTGCATCTTCACTTTGCACTTGCCGTTTTTATAACTGTACCATACTTCGTCTACCCTATACCGTTTTCCTTCTACCGCTCCTTTTCTGAAATAGAGGGGAGACAGGCTTGGAGTCACATATCCTAACAATGTGTCACGCATGACGAAGAATTTGTCCAGTTTACCATTACCACGCGTGATTAAACTGCTTTTATAGGCTTGTTGACCATCATATCTTGTCAACACGGTGGAGAGGGAAGCCGTTCCCACTTTTACCCATACAAATTTCCAGTTGTAATATAGGTTGTAGGACAAAAACTCGCCAGAAGTGAACGCTTTATTGACGAGAGGGCATTGTGATGATGCCGACAAAGTGAACATCATCAACACTATGAGTAGGGAAAATTTTTTCTTCTGCATGATTAATGATTTTTTGGAATGTAATCAATACCTAATTTACGCGCTCTCTCAGCATTTCTGTTCCTTATTTTCTTCTCCTTGTCAGGCTTTTGTTTGGTAATCTCAGAAGGCTTAAGTATGTTGATGGTACTTTGTGGATTCCAACTCTTCTCCAGTGGCCACATGGCCCTGCACTCTATCTTATCAGGATAGTAATAGACCATTTCTGCTTGTTGGTCTTCTGCATAGTTGCCAGTATCCCAGATACCATTGTTGTTGGTATCTGCTATGACACAGAGATAGTATTCTCCTGGTTTCACGTAATTGAAAACGACATCTCCTGTGGATGAATAAGCCACTTTGACCACTTTGTTGGAACGGTCAAGCAAATGGGCAACATAGGGCGACTCATCCGTTTTGGCAACATGGAAGGTGATGCTGGTAAAATCCTCCTCTTTCTTGATTTTGATGGACTTTCTATCATCCTTGGAGGCCTTTCCGTAGATATCCACAAAGGCCGCCGAATCCAATACCAACGAATATTGACCACCGGCAGTCCATAAGTTATCCGTGCTGTCAGGAACCAGAATCAGTTTTCTGACAGCATGAGGTACATCCTCGGGCAGATATGACGGCAGTTCCTGCAGAACAAACCCTTTTTCCACCTCCACAGTATCTATCTTGGTTAGAAGATGGATTTTGGTGGTGTCGGTGGTCATAAGGGGTGTGGGAAACTCAAAGGATATATATCCGTTGGGGGCCATATCACCTGGTATCTGGAGTTTTGTCTCAAGTGGGGTAGGAGGCATCTCCGTGAGATAGGGCCGTCCTTTTTTCTTGGCTTTCTCCTGCTCTTTCTCCCATTTCTCCTGCTCTTTCTGCAGGTCTTTCATTCGACGGGCATAGGGATTCTTTGACAAGACATTCAACGTATCCAACTTAGGAGCCAAAACACCGGTGCTGTCCGTCGCCATAAAACCAACAGTCATTTGCAGGGAATCTTGGTTGACCAGCAAGGTATCACGCAGCCAATATGTCAGGGTATCCAGATGTTCACTGGCCTCCATGAGAAAGGCATCAGTGGCGTCAAAATTCAATCCGGTGATATCGGGGAGTTGAGGATGACCATAACTGAAAAACATGGTGAAACAATCTGCATCCTTCCTTTCTGTTTTTACCAGAAACCTGTCGTTCTGCACCTCGGTAAATGCGCGCAAGACAATGTCGTCAGGAAAGAAGTGGGTATAGCCCACTTGTTCTATCTTGGCGATATGGAGAGTGTCACTCCAAAGAGTGTCTTGACGGACATCTGGTTTGAAAGTAGGGGTGATGATATCATTGGAGAAAGCTAATTTCTCACTCTTCTGCGAGAAGAAATAGTTGCCGTCAGCATCCTGAAGGGCATAAATGCGGTAATTGCCTTCTGCCACACCCTTGATGACAAAACGTCCGCGGCTGTCAGTACGCGCTACACGAAGCATGGGTTGAGTGGTGAAAGCACTGTCTTCCAAATTGTTGTAGAGACCTACCAAAATACCCTTGATGGGTTCCATATTCTCTGCCTCTACCACACATCCTGATACTTCGAGGGTGTCGATATGTTCACCAGTGGAAAAACTATAGGTATAATTTCCCATGGGATTTCCCTCGTTGTTATCGGATATAGCATCCGAGAAGTCCACTGTGTAGGTGGTGTTGGGAACCAGAGAGTCATTGATGGTCACCGTGATGCGGTTTCCTGCTCCCTTGATGTCGGGAGCCTCCAACTGTGGTGGCGAGATGACTACTTTCTCTGTAGGGTTGTCGAGTTTGATGAACTCATCGAAATAGATGTAGATTTTCTTTGCATCAACTCCTGTTGATTTGTCTTCCGGAGAGGTGGCCAGCACATGGGGTGGGGTATCATCATACCAACCACCATCGGGCTGTCCCATTTTGGCACAACCTGACAGCAGGAGAAGGGTGATGATGATGGCAAGCCAATTTCTCATTTGTTCATTTCAAGCAATTCATCAATAATCTTACGGTCATTGGAGAGCCTGGGTATCTTGTGCTGTCCACCCAGTTTTCCCTTGGCTTTCAACCATTGATTGAACAGGTCGTGTTTTGCCTTTACTACTTCCAAATGCTGCAAGGTGATATCCTTGTAACGTTTGGCTTCATAATCGCTGTTCACTTCCTTCAACTTCTGGTCGAGCAGTTGGGCGAAAAGGTTGATGTCTTCGGGTTCCTTCGAGAATTCTATCAGCCATTGATGGCGGCATTTGGCATGGTCGTCCATAAAGACAGGGGCAGCGGTATATTCGAGCACCTCGGCACCTGTCGACTGACAGGCATATTCCAGACCACGCTCAGCATTATCAACTATCAGTTCCTCACCAAACGCATTGATGAAATGCTTCGTCCGGCCGGTGATGATAAACTTGTAGGGATTGGTGGAGGTGAAAGATACCGTATCGCCGATAATATATCTCCAAAGTCCGCAGGTGGTGGAGATGACCATGGCATAGTTCTTTCCTGTCTCTACTCCCCAGAGAGGAACTACCGTGGGATTTTCCTTGCCAAATTCCTCCATGGGTATGAACTCATAGAAGATATCGTAGTCAAGCATCAACAACATGGAGTGGTCTTTCAGGTCATCCTGAAGTCCAAAGAAACCTTCACTGGCATTGTAGGTTTCCATATAGTGCATGTTGGGATTCTGGATAATCTGGTCATATTGCTTGCGATAGGGCGTGAAGGCCACACCGCCATGGAAGAACACTTCAAGGTCTGGCCATAGTTCATCAATATATTTCTTTCCAGAAATCTCCAATATCCGGGAGAGAACCGACAGCATCCAGGAGGGAACACCCGACAGATTCGTAATGCTTTTGCCCATGGTTTCATGTGCTATGCGGTCGCGTTTCAACTCAAAGTCAGAGAGAAGAGCAGTCTTCTTTTTCGGTACCCTGAACAAATTGAGAAAGGGATTGATATTCTCAATGAGAATGGCACTCAAGTCGCCTACCAAACTGTCGTTTTCACCATAGTTGGGGGAATGGCTCCCACCAAGTATCAGACTCTTTCCGGCAAACATCCGGCTTTTGGGATTTTCACGGAGATAAATGGCTACTGTGTCAAACCCACCAGCATAGTGAATTTTGTTAAGTCCCTGTTTACTAACGGGAATGAACTTGCTTTTGTCATTGGTCGTACCTGATGATTTAGCATACCATATCACACGGCCGGGCCACAGAATGTCGGTGGCACCATGACGCATGAGGTCGATGTCGCCCTTCAGTTGCTCATAGGTGTTCAAAGGGACATTCTGCACAAAGTCCTCATAGGTTTTGGTGGCTTGAAAAAGATGCCGGATACCATATTCTGTATCTTTGGCATATCTCAAAAGCCGATGAAGGCTCTCTTGCTGAAGAGCAAGAGGCATAGTATAGTGTTTCTCGAGTTCCCGTTGACGGGGATAAACGATTTTGTTGATGATTCCTGTAAAATTCATAAAAAGAATTGTTCTCCGTCTGTTAGATAGTTGTATACTCAACTCTATAAGACTGCAAATTTACCCCAAACTTTTGTAATATACTTGCTTTTTAAGATTTTTAATATTTTGACCCTCTCAGGCATGAAAAAACCGCCATTCAGCAAACTTTCCAGATGGTTCTTGATGGCGGTTTTCAATGCTATTGGTCAGCAAACGCTGCCTCTTCGGCTGCGGATATGATGTCTTCACGGGTGGTTTCTTTTGGATAAGAGATATCACTCAAATCAAACTCGTCATCCGTGGGCTTCTCTTCTTTCTCGATGACCTTCAGAGCCTTTTTCTTGCGTGAAGGGGGTGTTTGGGGCTTTTCTTCTTTCTCTTTGACGATGATGAAATCGTCTTTCTGCTCCGTTTCCGGCACTTTCTCTACTGGAGCCTCCTCCATTTTTGTGCGGTTGGTCTTGGCAGCAAAGACTGCATCAATGAATTGGGGTTCTTTTCTCAGACGGTCAAGTGTTAGTTTGGCTGCCAGTTGCTGACTTTCCTTCTTGGAATAACCACGGCCCTTGCAGCCTTCAATACCCTCTATCATCACTTGACAAAGGAAATATGGACTTCCGTTCTCGTCTTTTTTCTGCTCCAAGAGTTTGAAATCCACCTCCACACGGTTCTTCTGGCTCCATTCTATCAGTTTGCTCTTGAAATTGACTTCTTTATAAGCCACCTTGTCGATGTTGACCAACTGACCCAAGATGCGCTTTTTCATGAACTTCATGCAGGCATTGTAACCTCTGTCAAGATAGATGGCTCCTACCATGGCCTCAAAGGCATTGCCGGCCACATAACTGTTGTGGGAGTTGGAATGGCCAGACGACATGATGAGGGAGGTCAGACCAAGTTCATTGGCTAATTTGTTGAGTGTTTCACGTTGAACAATCTTGCTTCTCGTATTGGTGAGAAAACCTTCACGCTTACCTTCGAAATGATGGTAAACGATATCACCAACAACAGCGCCCAATATGGCATCACCCAAGAATTCAAGACGTTCGTTGTTGATAGGCTTGCCTTTCTCACGGCGCATGATGCTCTTGTGCATCAAGGCAAGCTTATAATAATTGATGTCTTTTGGGAAAAACCCAAGTATTTGGTATAAGGACAAATAAAGCTCCTTTTCCTTGCGGAAAGGGAGCTTTATTCTATCAATAATGTTATTCAGCATATTTTTTGAAAACGACACAAGCGTTGTGACCGCCAAAGCCAAAGGTGTTGCTCAGGGCTGCTCTCACAGTGCGCTTCTGTGCTTTGTTGAAAGTGAAGTTCAGACGATAGTCTATCTCTTCGTCTTTGTCATCTTCTTCATGATTGATTGTAGGAGGAACGATATCGTTCTTTACTGCAAGAAGCGTCAGCATGGCCTCTACAGCACCTGCGGCTCCAAGCAAGTGGCCGGTCATCGACTTGGTGCTGCTGATATTCAACTTGTAGGCGGCTTCACCAAACACTTCCTTGATGGCTTTTGCCTCGGAGATGTCGCCAACATGAGTGGAGGTACCATGTACGTTGATGTAGTCAATATCTTCTGGCTTCAGACCAGCATCCTCCAGGGCATTCTCCATGACCAAACGGGCTCCAAGACCCTCTGGATGCGATGCTGTAATATGATAAGCATCAGCACTTTCACCCTCGCCAACCATTTCTGCATATATCTTGGCACCACGAGCCTTGGCGTGCTCCAATTCTTCCAGAATGATACAGCCGGCTCCTTCGCCCATCACAAAACCATCACGGCTCTTGCTGAAGGGACGGGAAGCTCCCTGCGGGTCATCATTGCGGGTAGACAGGGCTTTCATGGCATTGAAACCTCCCACACCACAGGCGCAGATGGCTGATTCGGCACCACCGCTCAGAATGGCATCGGCCTTACCCAGACGAATCAGGTTGAAGGCATCGGCCAGGGCATTACTTGATGAGGCACAGGCGGAGGTGGTGGTATAGTTGGGACCATGGAAACCATAATGGATGGAGATATGGCCTGATGCAATGTCGGCAATCATCTTGGGAATGAAGAAAGGACTGAACTTAGGACCGTCAGCTTCATGTACTCCATAATATTTCACCTCTGTCTCAAAGGTGTTGATGCCACCAATACCGACACCAAAAATCACACCAATACGGTTCTTGTTGATTTTCTCAAGGTCCATGCCGCTGTCGTCGAAAGCCTGAATGGCGGAAATCATGGCCAATTGGGTATATCTGTCCATTTTGCGTGACTCTTTTCCAAGATAGGACACAACGTCCAAATCTTTTACCTCACAGGCAAAATGGGTCTTGAATTTTGATGAGTCAAAACTCTTGATTTCAGCAGCACCACTGACTCCTGCCAATACATTTTTCCAAGTTTCCTCCGGGGTATTGCCCAAGGGGGTGACAGCACCTAAGCCTGTTACTACTACTCTTTTTAATTCCATCTAAAATATGATTGGTTTATAAATCAAAATTTATGGTTTATAGCCACGGTGGATATTCCCTTATTCCGAGGTCTATAAACCATAAACAATTGAAGAGGCTGTGCTCTTCTTATATTACTTGTCTATGACAAGAGGGTTTTTATCCAAGGTTGTCCTCGATATACTTGATAGCGTCACCTACTGTGGAAATCTTCTCAGCTTTGTCATCGGGGATGGACACCTCAAACACTTTTTCAAACTCCATAATCAACTCTACAGTGTCAAGTGAGTCTGCACCAAGATCCTGCTGGAAACTTGACTCAAGTTTGATATCGTCTTCGCTCACGCAAAGTTTGTCAACAATGATATCTCTAACTTTTTTCTCGATTTCTGACATAATTCTTTTACTTTAAATTGTTTATAATATTATTCCTTTTTGAAATCTGGGTGCAAAGGAACGAATTTTTATCCATGTGAGCAAATTTTTTATCAAAAAAAGCAATTGAATTGCACAAACACCTATCAAGTGTGCAAAAAAAAGCACTCCACTCAAAAAAAAATGAAGATTTTTGCGTTGTCAATCAAAAATTGCTATATTTGCAAAAGCAAGAAACACTTATTTTTTTTAATTGTATTCAATAGCATATGACAAACACGGAAATATACAATCTTGTATTCGAGAAAGCCATCAGCGACTATCATATAAAGGATCAGATTGACACACCTATCGACAATCCCTATGACCGGGATTCCTTGGAAAACAGGTTGTATTTGAAATGTTGGATAGATACCGTACAATGGCATCTTGAGGACTTAATCCGAGACCCGCATATCAATCCTATCGACGCTTTGTCGCTAAAAAGGCGGATTGACAGGAGCAATCAGGACCGTACAGACCTTGTGGAACAGATTGACTCATATTTTCTCCACCAATTCAGTGACGTCAGGGTGCTGCCTGATGCCACAATCAACACAGAAAGTCCGGCTTGGGCTATTGACAGACTGTCAATTCTTGCGTTGAAAATTTATCACATGAACGAACAGGTGGAACGGAAGGATGCAGATGTGGCTCATCTGGAGAAATGCCGTGGAAGATTGGCCATTCTCCGCGAACAACAGAAAGATCTCTCCACAGCCATTGACCAACTGCTCTATGATATTGCGCATGGAAGGAAATATATGAAAACCTACCGGCAGATGAAAATGTATAACGACCCTGCCACGAATCCTGTTCTCTATAAGAAATAGCCATAGGTTTGCTGTCTGAGTAATGAAAAATGAGCATTTATTGATAATCAGATTCTCTACTCTTTCCGACACTGCTATGCTTGTGCCGGTGGTGGCCTCGTTGGCACGGTCTTATCCTGATTTGAGGGTGACGGTGCTGAGCAGTGCCATCTCACGTCCTTTGTTCGAGGGACTGGCTCCCAATGTGGGGTTCATGTATGTGGAGAATTCTGGTGAATACAATAGTCTGCCTGGATTGAATGCACTTTACCGTCGGTTGAAGGCCAAGCATTTCACCGCTGTGGCTGATATGCAGAATTCTGTCCGTTCAAGGTATCTTCGCACAAGGTTCAAAGTCGACAGAACCCTTGTGGCTCATTTAGACCTTCATCGCGCGGGCAAACGCCGTCTGGTAGCGAAAACTCATAAGCGGCTGGTACAACAACCAACGATTTTCCAAAATTATGCTGCGGTGCTCAGTCGCCTGCGCTATCCTATCAAGTGGGACTTCGATTCCATTTTTCAGGGCACAAAGGGAAATCTCAGACTTCTGCCTGAAGCATGGATGAGGGAGAAGAAACCTTTTCAGAAATGGATTGGCATTGCGCCTTCCGCACTCTTTCCCTGTCTTACCTATCCTATAGAGAAAATGGAAGAGGTGGTGGATAGTCTTTCCCGGAAACATTCCAATGCAAAGATTTTCCTAATGGGGACTGGTGTCAGGGAAAGACAGGTCTTCAGCAGGTTAAGTGCTCATATTCCACGGTGTGTGATTATGGCCGAACTCGTGAAGGACCTTGCGGAGGAATTGATTCTCATCAGTCACATGGACGTGGTGGTTTCCATGGACAGTACTTATGCCCATTTGGCGTCATCAGTAGGAACGCCGGTGGTCAGCATCTGGGGAGCCACTCATCCTTATTTGGGGTATATGGGCTGGCAGCAGCAGGAGGAGAATGCCGTACAACTGAGTTTGCCTTGCCGGCCTTGCAGTATTCGTGGCAACAAGGCTTGTTTCCGTCATGACAGGATGTGCCTTCAGGGCATTACCCCTGACATGATTGTTGAGAAAGTTGAAAAAGTGATTGAAAACCAGAATAATAATTAATATTATTAACCCTTTAAATTTTGAGAGAAATGAAGTACGTATGTGAAGTTTGCGGGTATGTTTATGACCCGGCAGAGGGCGACCCCGACAACGGCATTGAGCCCGGAACAGCATTTGAGGACATTCCAGATGATTGGGTATGCCCGATTTGTGGTGTAGGGAAGGATGAGTTCAAAGAGGAATAACTTTCCATGAACGAGAATGGCAAGAGGGAGTGTCAAAACAGACATTCCCTCTTTTTAGGGTTGATGGATGTAAATGTCTGTGAGTAGCGGCTCCCCTCCCATTCGCTT
>CACXDY010000045.1 GCA_902766505.1 uncultured Prevotellaceae bacterium | reverse complement strand
TTGTGCAGATAGCGCTGTTCACGTTCAGGAACATAACCTTTGCCATTGGCTCTGTGTAGATCTTCATAATGGTAAAAATTTAAATGTATTAATACAGTTAATTACTCATGTGATAAAAATCACGTAGCAAAGATATATACATTTTTTGTTTTCTATATCAAAGGCGGGTGTTTTTTAATCTATTTTAACACTTAATTCGCAAATTAGCCAAAAAAAAGGATAAAAATCACATAATCATTTGATTTTGTTCCAAAGCCAGAGCACTAAAACCGCTCCGAGGACAGATGTGCCGATATTGCTGAAAGGTCCTCCCCATGTAATACCCAACAGATTGAGCACCCATCCACCAACGACACCACCAATAACACCAATAAACAAATCCATACAGCACCCCTTTCCCTCTCCTGAGGTAATACGGCTTGCTATATATCCGGCTAAGATGCCGACAATAATGTATCCAATAGTTAATTCCATTATATATACTGTTTAAAGTTTAACGTTCTGATTCACTATCAGGCTCAGCAGCCATTGAAATACTTGAGTCTTGCTCCCAATCGGGATATTTTTTCGAATGGTCAGCCAAGAAGATGCTATTCAATGTATATTCCAAAGACGTGAGGGTCTGCATTCTCACCTTTGGTTTGAGTTCACATTCCCAAATAGTAATGCAATGCCACCCCATTTTGGCAAGTGTTTTCTGGTCATTGAGGTCCCTTTTGCGGTTATTATCAATTTTTTTCTGCCAGAATTCTGTATTGGTCTTTGGTAAACGATAATAAGGGCAAGGAGTGTGACCATGCCAGAAACATCCATTGACAAAGATACAAGTGCAATACTTCCTCATTACGATGTCGGGATGTCCAGGCAGTTTACGGTGATTCAGCCGATATCTGAATCCCCTTGAGAAAAGGAATTTTCTGACCACAAGTTCAGGTTTGGTATTCTTAGACTTGATGGCCGCCATATTCCGATGTCTGGTCTCCTTGTCGACTGTATCCATGCTAACTAAATCCCCAATCCTTCATTGAAAGAGACATCAATAGCCTTGCTTTGTAGTATTTTAGAGCCTGGAGGTACGCTATGTGTCAACCATATATTACCTCCGATTACAGTATTCTGTCCTATCGTTATTCGTCCAAGAATAGTAGAATTGGCGTAAATCGTGACATGGTCGCCAATAATGGGATGTCGTGGCACATTGACAGGTCTTCCCTGGTCATCGACCTGAAAGTTTTTGGCGCCAAGAGTAACACCCTGATAAAGAGTGACATGATTACCAATAATACAAGTTTCTCCGATGACTACACCAGTGCCGTGGTCGATAGAGAAGTATTCTCCGATTTGCGCACCTGGGTGGATATCAATACCTGTTGAGGAATGAGCCATTTCTGTCAGTATTCTGGGCAAGATAGGAACGCCCATGATGTGCAGTTGATGTGCCACCCTATAATGCAGCATGGCCTGAATAACCGGATAACAAAAAATCACCTCACTAAAATTCTTCACGGCAGGGTCATTGTCATAAATCGCTTTGACATCGGTGAACAACAGTCTTTTGATTTCGGGCATTTGTTGAATAAAGTCCTCCATGATTTTGTCGGCCATCTCATCAACGAAAGCATGGCAATTATTCTCAAAGATTAATGCCAACGCAATTTGTTGCCTCAATATCGTTCCCAAAGTTTCAACATTCACCCCCATGTGATATTCCCTGAATAAAGGATCGTTCTGCGACTCATCGAAATGAGCCGGGAAAACGATGTTCCTCACCAGTTTCACAATTTCTGCCAAAACTGTTACAGAAGGCAGCTGCCGGTTACTACAAGTAGTGACCAGATTCTCCTCTTCTGTCACAATCAGCAATTTGTCAATACTCTCTTTCAGGATTTCATTCATTTTGCTATCAGTTATATGTCAGTTAATCTCTACTTTTTAGCCTTCGTTCTCTTTTTCGCTTTTTTGTGGGCAGGTTCGGAAAGGACGGCACGGGCAACGACTTCAGCCAATTTGGCTGCTCCCTTGGCATTCGGATGGATACCGTCAGAAAGGATTAAAGCCCCATCCTCAATAGCGTTGTGCAAATCGATTATTTCCAAGCCATTCCGTTCAGCCACCCTGTCGATGGCAGGTATGACCTCATTGACAATCACTGAGTCGGTAATTGTCCATTGAGTTTTAAACGCTTTAATAGGATGTGCGAGAAAAATCCTTGGTTTAGCGGGCAAGGAAGACAATTTGTCTATCATGATTTGATAATCCGCTTCAAAATCCTTTTTGTGCGCCCAATTGTCCGTCTTGCTGTCATTAGTGCCCAACTTAATAATCACGACATTGGGATTAAAAGCCAAGACATCCTTCCAGGCAAGTTCTTTCATATAGGGCCGGTCGCCGCTGTTCATCAGAGTACGAGCACCTACTCCAAAATTTTTCACATGATAGCCATTACCCAGTTTTTTCTGTAATTGAGCCGGGTATCCATTCTTCTCTGCCATATCAATCCCCGAGCCATCAGTAATACTATTACCAACACAAGCCACTCTGACAGCCTCCTTTTTGGGGGAGTCCAGTTTTTTCAGCCATTGTTCCAGTTCGGAAAGCATCTGTTCATGATATGGGAAAGAGTCACGGAATCCGAATCCGTGTCCTCCTTGGGGATATACATGCAAGGCACAATTATTTCCTGCATTTCTCATGGCAGAATAGAAAGCGATGCCATTGGATACAGGCGGCACCCCGGTATCATCATTAGCCAAGAGTATTATCGTTGGCGGAGTGAGGTGTCTTCTCACCTGTAGGTCATTGCTGTATAACTTCATGAGTTGTTCATCATCCCTATCCTTTCCAAGGAAATTCCGGCACGACCCCTCATGTTGCCCCTTTTTCCCCATTGTAATAACGGGATAGAAGAGAATGCAAAAGTTGGGTCTTGCCTCAAATTCCGCATGAGTTGCTACGGTAGAAGCCAAATGTCCTCCTGCGGAAAAGCCCATAATACCTATATCATAGGGATTGATACCCCATTGGTCTGCGCTATCCCGTAATAATTTGACAGCATTCTCGGCATCAGAAACTGGAATATCCCTGTCGCCTTTCGGCATTCTGTACTGAACCACAGCAAAGGTAATCCCTTTTTGGCAAAAGAAATCCGCCCATATAGTGCCTTCGTTTTCCATGGACAAGTGGGAATATCCGCCTCCAGGACAATCGACAATAGCCCGCCCTGTGTTAACAGACTTCTCAGGCATAAAGACATGAATGAAAGTCGTGTCCTTCTCATGAGGGAAAGACAAAACGAATTTTCTGGCCACACCTTGAGCAAAAGCAAGATATGGCAGAAAGAAAGCCATCAAATAGACAAAATACTTTTTCATAACCGTAATTACCAAGAAGAGTCAAGCCACATACTTGCAGCTATTATCCTACAATTTTGAATTTAGCAAATTTCACAAGCAACTGTTTGGTGCCAGTATTCCTGAAAGACACGGTCACCTTGGTGTTTTCACCGGTGCCCTCTATCTTGAGCACCTCTCCGACACCAAATCTCTGATGCTCTATCATACATCCGACACGCAGCCCATCAGGAGCAGCATAACTACTGGAGGAAGAAGGCGAAGATGTTCTAACAGGTTTCAACCGCCCCCCATGCATTTGTTGAAGTCTTTGCAGTTCACTTGAAAAAGAGTTCCTATTCGACTCCGTCAGTTGAGGTTTCACGACCCTTGGTTTGGGGTCGGCCATGAATTGTGAAGCCACAGGCCGTGAGTTCTGTGCCCAAGGTTTAGCAGATGATTTTTTCCAGTCACTTTGGCCCAGATTCTCACCTTGTACCCTCATAAAATTACCGTCTATATCAGCGAGGAAGCGACTTTTGGGATTAAATTCCGGGCGTCCATATCTCATACGGTTCTGCGCACTTGTGAGGAAACAATGTTTCTCCGCTCTTGTAATAGCGACATACAGCAACCGTCTCTCTTCTTCCAATTCTTTCATTGTATTAGTCGACATTGGGCTCGGGAAGATATTCTCCTCCATTCCAACGATAAAAACAGTAGGAAACTCCAAGCCTTTAGCTCCATGGATGGTCATGAGGGAAACCCTGTCGTTTCCGTTGCCGTCATCCCCACCATCCAGGTCGGTCAACAAGGCTACTTCCTGTAGGAAATCACTCATGTAGACCTCGTTCTCCCTACCCTCTTCACGTCGCTGGTCCACGAAATCTTTCATGCCATTGAGCAATTCCTCCACATTATCCTTTCTCGAAATGCCCTCTGGCGACTTGTCAGCCAACAATTCAGCCGCAATCCCCGAAGACTTGACGATGTCCAATCCTAAAGAATAGACATCTTCAGTGTTCATTCTCTGAATAAAGCCTTCCATCAATTGTTTGAAACGATTGATTTTATCTATTGCTCCACGAGAGAAGCCCATCTCGGGATTGGTCAAATCACTCATTGAACTCCAAGGGCTGATATTGTGTTGATGAGCAAACTCAAGCATTTTACCAAGAGAGACATTTCCTATTCCCCTTGCAGGATAATTGATGATTCTTCTCAACGCTTCCTCGTCGTCAGGATTGACCACGACCCGGAAATAGGCAATGACGTCCTTCACCTCCTTGCGTTGATAAAAGCTCAAGCCGCCGAATATCCGATATGGAATACCGTCTTTTCTGAATTGTTCCTCAAAAGCCCTACTTTGAGCATTCGTACGATAAAGGATAGCAAAATCCGAATAAGTACAATTTTCCTCTCTAATGATATTCCTTATTTTTTTGCTGACCACCACCACTTCTTCCTTGTCGCTATACAGCGGCATGTACAACAAAGGTTCCCCCTCATCATTTTGGCTGAACACGTCTTTCTGTATCTGCCTCTGGTTGTGACTAATCAAGCT
>CACXDY010000044.1 GCA_902766505.1 uncultured Prevotellaceae bacterium | reverse complement strand
CGTCATGTGGCAGTAGTGGATAAGAATAACTTTGCCAGTACATACTATAGCGAGTGTCAGTATGGTTCACGCCATTTCTATTATTTACCCATCAATATCACCCAGAATGCGGATGGTTCCTATCTTATCGATGACATTTTAGGTGGTTTTTACTGCTACGGACGCTATCCTGGCTATGATGCCTCTGGCTATGATTTCTTCTGTGAGGCACTTATCAAGCTGAATGCTGATAATACGATTTCCCTGATTGAGACTGGACGTTGGCAATTCGGTCAGTATCCTGTGACAATCGTAGAGGGAACCTACAATCCCGATAATGGTGTGATAGAGCTTAACCTCGATTTCGATGGTGATCCTTTCTATGTCAAATTAACAAAGTAAGCAATATGAAGAAAGTATTATATTTTGCCGCAACCTTGTTGCTTGGCTTGACATTCACCTCTTGCGAAAAAGAGGAAATTGGTGGCACCGCTACAGAGAGCATGGCCGGTCAATGGTATTGTACCGTCGATGCAGTCGATGATAACGGAAATATCATTACGCAGACTCTTGACGGTAGTCCTAACGACGGTGAAAACTATTTTGGTCTGGAAAATCCCAGAACTCTTATTCTGACCTACAACACAGCAGCTAACTCTGCTACTGAGATGTGGGTAGACAACATGGGCATCGGCAACTATGCAGCAGACTACGCCAAGTATTGGGAATCCTACGGTTTCTTACCCACCTACACCATCAAGACTAAGGTGACCATTGATCAGGCTACCATGACATTCCATTCGACTGAGTCGGAGAACTTCGGCGAGGGGTATCAGTGGATGAATGGTGGAGTGGTGTTCCACGAGGAGAAGGCTATGCCTGTCACCATCGACGGTAAAATCTTGAAAGGTGCCGGACGACAGAATAACGGCTCACCCGCCGATTCCATCGTCTTCTTTGTGAAATACAAAGATGACCCATGGTATCCAGATGATGGTTATACCCAGTATAAAGTCAGCGGTATACGTTACTCCGGCCTTGCAGAGAACGACTAAACATTCACCTCTATATACACAAAAAGAGCCTTTGGGCTCTTTTTGTGTTTTAGTACGTATCAACGTCGGTTTTTGAAAAAGTCCGCCATCAATTGTTTACATTCCTCTTGTAAGACACCCGATGTCACCTGACAGCGTGGATGCAGAGCTCGGGGGGCATACAACCGATAACCGCGTTTCTCATCTGGCGTGCCATACACTAAACGTCTGATTTGTGCCCAACCTATGGCCCCTGCGCACATCACACAAGGCTCTACGGTGACATACAGTGTACAGTCGGTGAGGTATTTCCCCTGCAATTCATTGGCGGCTGATGTAATGGCCTGCATTTCAGCATGAGCCGTCACGTCGTGTAGCATTTCTGTCAGGTTGTGGCCACGGGCGATAATCCTGTTTCCGCATACCACGATGGCTCCGATAGGAATTTCTCCAGCATCTCTTGCCGCTTCGGCTTCGACCAATGCTTTTTTCATGAAATACTCGTCGGTTTTCTTCTCTTCTTCCATGGAATGATGTTTGTTTCTGTGCAAAGATACGATTAAGCGGGCGGAGAACAAAACATTTCATACTTTTTCCTCTCTCAACTTCTCCTAACTCGTTTTTTTTATTTATCTTTGCTTGATAGTTAAGACTTCATTATGGCGGCACACAATGACCTCGGAAAATGGGGTGAACAGAAAGCGGCTGAGTACCTTCAGAAGAAAGGTTATTCGATATGCCATCGCAACTGGCGGCTGGGGCATCGCGACTTGGATATCACGGCCATTACACCGGATGGAGATACCTTGGCCATTGTGGAGGTGAAAACAAGGAGCAACGTGGATTTCGCTCAACCTGAGGAGGCAGTAGACTGGCGTAAGAGAAGAAATCTCGCAGTGGCTGCCAATGCCTATGTGAAGCGATATCAGATGCAGTGTAATGTGCGCTTTGACATTATCTCTATTGTGGTTGCACCTGATGGGAGTGCCGACATCGATCATATGGAAAATGCATTCATGCCTTATTAGGTCTCTGATATGAAAAAGAGATTCATCTACCTTGAGCAAACTGACTCCACCAACCGGTTCTTGCGGGAGATGCCTTCACAAGGGGAGGATATGACCATTGTGAGGGCTGGATTCCAAACGGCTGGCCGGGGGCAGGGAAGCAATACATGGGAAAGTGATGCTGGCGAAAACTTGCTGATGAGCATCAGGATTCATCCCGTCGGAGTGCTCCCCACCCGGCAGTTTGTCCTTTCTGAAGTGGGCGCTTTGGCTGTAGCCGAGGCTTTGGATGCTTATGTCGGCCATATCGCGCTTAAATGGCCTAATGATATCTATTGGAATGATTTCAAAATCAGTGGGACACTCATCGAGACGGCTTTGAGCGGAGGAGGGCTGAAGGAATGCATGTATGGCATAGGCATTAATGTCAACCAGCGTGTCTTCCGAAGTAATGCTCCCAACCCCATCTCTTTGGCGCAGATTCTCGGGCGAAACATCGAGGTGCAAGAGGTGATGACCCGGGTCATCGATTCCCTTGAGTCTATCCTTGCTGAATTGGGTGACGGCTGCCTTGAGAAAATCAGGCAAGCCTACCATGAACGATTATACCGGAAGGAGGGATTTCATCCCTATTGCGATGAAGGGGGAACGTTCATGGCTGAAATCAAGGGGGTGGAGGATGATGGACATCTGCTCTTGCAAGATACTGATGGAAAAGTGAGGAAATATGCATTCAAAGAGGTGCAGTTCATTCTCTGACAATTGAGGAGGAATTCTAATTCTATTCAACAATACTTTATATTATGGCACGATTCAAGAGAATTTTATTAAAACTGAGTGGCGAAAGCCTCATGGGAAAACAGGGCTACGGTATCGACCCGGAACGGTTGGCTGATTATGCCCGTCAAGTCAAGGAAATATATGAGATGGGTGTGCAAATCGGCATCGTCATAGGAGGTGGAAATATCTTTCGGGGACTCAGTGGTGCCACCAAAGGCTTTGACCGTGTGAAAGGCGACCAGATGGGAATGCTTGCCACGGTCATCAACTCGCTGGCGCTTAGTTCCGCTCTGACTACCGAGGGCGTGCCCAACAAAGTGCTGACTGCCATCCGGATGGAGCCCATAGGTGAGTTCTATTCCAAATGGAAGGCCATTGAGGAGATGGAAGCTGGCAAGGTGTGCATTTTCTCCGCCGGAACGGGTTCTCCTTATTTCACCACCGACACTGGCTCTTCGCTACGCGGTGTGGAAATAGAGGCTGATGTGATGCTCAAGGGCACTCGTGTGGATGGTATCTATACCGCTGACCCGGAAAAAGACCCTACTGCAGTGAAATTCGACGACATCACTTATGAGGAGATTCTGGAAAGAGGACTCAAAATCATGGACCTTTCCGCTGTGGTGATGTGCAACGACAACAATCTGCCTATCTATGTCTTTAATATGGATGTGGTGGGGAATCTCAAGAAAGTGATTGAAGGGGAACCCATCGGAACCTATGTTCACAGTTAATACAATGAGGGGCGTGTCTTTCTGACATGCCCCTTATTCTTCTACAAAGTCTACGTATTCTCCTTCATCGTCATTGATGATTTTCCTGTTGGCTTGCTCTGGTGAACGTGTGTCGGTAATGCGTTCGCCAGTGGGACTTGTGGTGGTCGTGCCCTGTGGCTGTTGAGGAGAGGCATGCGACTCTATGTCGCGTTTCATCTTGCGGAAGGTGAGACCGATGCGTAAAGCAATAAACAACACTGCAAAAACGCCTATCAGGAAAATCCAAAGAATTAGTTTCAGCAGAAAAACCATAGACTAAAAGATATTATTGTTTCTTACGGCTCATGGCATAGAGCGACAACAGCACATACCAGATGATGATGATGGCTATGCCGGAAACCTTGAAAATAAGCAGAATGGGAATGCAACTGAGAACAAACAAGTACCTGATTTCATTGCCTTTCCAACCCCATTGCTTGAATTTCAAGGCAAACATGGGTATTTCTGAAACCAATACCCAGCAACTCAATAAAATCAGGACTATCAGCAAGGCAAGACTATAGGGTGAATGGGTCAGTCGTGCGCCTGCTCCAACGATAAGTGATGCCCAAAACATGGCATTGGCAGGAGTGGGAAGCCCCAAAAAGGAGGTGGTCTGACGCTCGTCAAGATTGAACTTGGCCAGACGCAGGGCGGAGAACGCCGCTATCAGAAAGGCTGTATAAGGTATCAATGGGCGGACCACATCCAATGATTCAGGATAAGGTATCTGAAACAGCAGCGTGAACACCATCGTGGCGGGAGCAACTCCAAACGTCACGCAGTCGGCCAAAGAGTCTAATTCCTTGCCGATTGGTGAGGAAACATGCAAAAGACGGGCACTCATGCCGTCAAAAAAATCAAAAAACGCACCCAAAAGGATGAATGCCAGTGCCATCAGGTTTTCTCCTGAATAAGCATAGGTCACTGCAACGCAGCCCGATAGCAGGTTGCAGCATGTAAGGGTGTTGGGAATGTTTCTTGTAATAGGATTTGACATGCGTCAACGCAATTTGGCAATAATGGTCTGGTCGCCGGTAGTCGACTGACCCATCTTTACACATACCTCTGAATCCAATGGAAGATAGACATCCACACGTGAACCGAATTTGATAAAACCTAAATGGTCATCGATTTCGCATTCTTCTCCTTCTTTGGCATAGGTGACTATGCGGCGGGCAACGGCACCGGCTATTTGACGGCATAATATCTGTATGCCCTCCGGAGTTTCTATCATGATGTCGGCATGCTCATTCTCCTCGCTGGCTTTCGGAAGCCAGGCCTTGTGGAAATTGCCGTTTTGATGTTTCACCATCGTCACTTTACCGTCTACGGGGAACCAATTCGCATGGACATTGAACAAACTCATGAAGATGGATATCATCAACCGTTTGTCATGGAAATACTTGTCTTCATCGACTTCTTCCACCACCACTACACGGCCGTCGGCAGGAGCCACAACCAATTTTGTCGTGTCTTCTGTCTCCAAGTAGCGGATGGGACAACGGAAAAAATTGAGGACAATAGCATATAAAACGGAAAAAACACCTGTAAAGCACCAAAAGGGCACCTTGCTCTCAAAACTGCGCCATAGGATAACGCCAATGGCTATCAGTATAAAGAGGCTGAATATTAAGGTGTCGTTGCCCTCGCTATGTAGACGTTGCTTTTTGAGTTTGCGAATTCTTTTTCCCATTATATGCTTATGCGCAATTAGCATACAAAGGTAATACATTTTCATGAACTAACCAAACATTTGATGGATAACTTACTTTTAGGAGGACTGAAACACGTTTTTGATACAATCTGAAGGGATAATTAATTCAAGTTTTTTTATGACTTCTATAGGTGGTATCTCAAAAAAAACATGTATCTTTGAACCTCAAATGCATCCTATGAGAGATTTTGTCCACTTACACGTTCATACCTATTATTCTATACTCGATGGAATGTCGAGCATCAATAAACTTGTTGACAAGGCCATCGCTGATGGCATGAGGGGAATGGCCATCACCGATCATGGAAACATGATGGGAGTGAAGGAACTCTTTAATTACTGCAACAAGAAAAATAAAGACCTGATAAAACAGGGAAAAACGCCGTTCAAACCCATTTTCGGTTGTGAGATGTATGTGGCCCGACGTAAAAAATCTGACCGCAGCAAAGAGCATCATGACCAAGGTGGATGGCACCTCATCGTATTGGCGAAAAACTATCAGGGATACAAGAACTTGATAAAACTCGTGTCCAGGTCATGGGTCGATGGTTTCTACATGAGACCAAGAACAGATAGGGAGGACTTGGAAAAATACCACGAGGGACTGATTGTTTGCTCAGCATGTATTGCTGGAGAAGTGCCCGACAAAATATTGAAAGGTAATATTGAGGCGGCTCGTGAGGCTATCGAGTGGCACAAAAGGGTGTTTGGCGATGACTATTACCTGGAATTGCAACGGCATGAGGTGAAAAATCCCAATATCCTCGCCAATAGGGAGACTTTTCCCTTGCAACAGCAGGCCAATAAAATCCTTGTCGAACTGGCCAGAGAGTATGGCATCAAACTCGTGTGTACCAATGACGCACACTTTGTAGACGAGGATAACGCCGAGGCACATGACCACTTGTTGTGCTTGTCGACAGGAAAGGACTTGGACGACCCCAGCAGAATGATGTATTCTAAGCAGGAGTGGTTTAAGACCAAGGATGAGATGAATGAAATCTTCGCCGATATACCAGAGGCTTTGGACAATACCTGCGAGGTGCTTGACAAGGTGGAGACCTATTCCATCGACCATGCCCCCATCATGCCCTTTTTCCCCATCCCGGAGAGTTTTGGCACCGAGGAGGAGGTTCGGAAGAGAATCTCACCCGAACAACTCTTCGAGGAGTTCACAAGGGATGAGAATGGTCAGGTCATCATGTCTAAAGAGGAGGGCGAAAAGAAAATCCAGAAATTGGGAGGTATTGACAAATTATACCGCATCAAGTTTGAGGCCGACTATTTAGCCAAACTGGCATATGATGGTGCCAAGCGCCTCTATGGCGACCCTGTACCCGATGAGGTGCGTGAAAGGGTGAATTTCGAACTCCATATCATGAAAACCATGGGATTCCCCGGCTATTTCCTTATCGTGCAGGATTTCATCAATGTGGCACGCGACCAACTGGATGTCATGGTTGGCCCGGGACGTGGTTCCGCCGCTGGTTCGGTGGTGGCCTATTGCTTGGGTATTACCCGTATCGACCCTATCAAATATGACCTGCTGTTTGAGCGCTTCCTCAATCCCGACCGTATCTCTCTCCCTGATATTGATACCGATTTCGATGACGACGGAAGAGCAAGGGTGCTCGAATGGGTGGAGGATAAATACGGACACGACAAAGTGGCGCATATCATCACCTATGGCAGTATGGCCACCAAAAACTCCATCAAGGATGTGGCAAGGGTGGAGCGGCTGCCGCTGGAGGAGAGCAACCGCCTGTGCAAGGCTATTCCCGACAGATTGCCGGATGGCTTGAAAATGAACCTCGACAATGCTATCAAGACCATCCCCGAACTCAGGGAAGCACAGGCTTCTTCTGATATTCGTGAGCGGAATACCATCATGTATGCGAGAATGCTCGAGGGAACAGTGCGGAATACGGGAATTCATGCCTGTGGAACAATCATTTGCCGTGACCCCATTAGTGATTGGGTGCCCGTGTCGACGGCAGAGGACAAGGCAGATCCTGGACATAAACTGCTCTGCACGCAGTATGATGGCCATGTGATTGAGGAAACAGGATTAATCAAAATGGACTTCCTGGGACTGAAGACATTGTCCATTTTGAAAGAGGCTGTGGAAAACATACGCCTCTCTACAGGTGAGAATATTGATATCGACACAGTCCCTATTGACGACCCTCTCACCTACAAACTCTATTCTGAAGGAAAAACGATTGGCACATTCCAGTTTGAGTCTGCGGGCATGCAGAAATATCTGCGTGAACTGCAGCCTACAGTGTTCGAGGACCTCATCGCTATGAATGCGCTCTACCGGCCGGGACCTATGGACTATATCCCCGATTTTATCGCCAGAAAAAAGGACCCGTCGAAGATTACCTATGATATTCCCTGCATGGAGAAGTATCTCAAGGATACCTATGGCATCACGGTTTATCAGGAGCAGGTGATGTTGCTATCCAGACAACTCGCTAATTTTACCAGAGGACAGTCGGATACGCTTAGAAAGGCCATGGGTAAGAAGCAAATCGAGAAAATGAATGAACTCGAGGAACTTTTCTACAAAGGTGGGGAAAAGAATGGCTACGACAAGAAAATACTCAATAAAATCTGGGTAGACTGGAAGAAATTCGCCTCTTATGCCTTCAACAAGAGCCATGCCACATGCTATTCCTGGGTCGCTTATCAAACTGCTTATCTCAAAGCGCATTATCCGGCTGAATACATGGCTGCCGTCATGAGTAGAAACCTCGATAATATCACGGAAATTACCAAACTGATGGATGAGTGCAAAGCCATGGGTATCCAGACCTTAGGACCTGACATCAATGAGAGCCGTCATAAGTTCAGTGTGAATAAGGATGGAGCCATCCGCTTCGGAATGGCTGCTATCAAGGGTATGGGTTCCTCTGCCGCAGAAGCCATTATCTCGGAACGTGATTTGAATGGTCCTTATCAGGATGTCTTCGATGTGGTGAAAAGGGTGAATCTTTCCGCAGCCAACAGAAAGGCTTTCGAAAGCCTCGTTCTCAGTGGTGGTCTCGACAGTTTCGGCATCGCCCGGGAACGGTATCTCTCCATCAATGCAAAAGGTGACATCTTCCTGGATACACTCATGAGATTCGGACAGTTGTACCAGGCTGAGAAAAACCAGGCTAAGATGTCGCTCTTCGGTAGTGACATGATAGAGGTCGCTACTCCGCCCATCCCTGAAGGTGAGTCATGGAGCAATATCGAAAAACTAAACAGGGAACGCGAATTGGTGGGTATCTACCTCTCTGCACATCCTCTGGATGAATTCAGCATGATTCTCCATCATATGTGCAACACCAAGTGTCAGGAACTGGCTGACAAAGAGGCTCTGGCCAAAAAGGAAACCATCACGTTCGGCGGTGTGGTTACTGCCGTGAAGTCAAAATTCAGCAAAAACGGGACTCCTTGCGGATTCATCACTCTCGAGGATTTCGAAGGCTCAGGTGAATTGGCTCTTTTCGGGGAGGAATGGGCAAAATGGAAAGGTATGTTCAATGAGGCCAGCACCATCTATGTGACAGGGAAGGCCGTACAGAAATTCCGCGGGTCGAATATTTATGATATCCGTATCGGCGATATTCAGTTTATGCAGACCGTAAAGGAAAAATCCATCAACCGGCTGACCATCGTCATCAATGGCGATACCTTGGACGATGCAAAGGTCAATGATCTGGTGGCTGCCATCGAGGCGGCACCGGGAGATACCTCCCTCTATCTACAGATTCACGACGCAAATGGTAACCTCCAACTCAGAAGCCGGAAAAAATCTGTGGATGTCGGGCATCAACTCATTCAGTTCTTGGATGAGACGGATGGAATGAACTATTTCATCAATTAATGGATGCAAGGAATGGTATATGCTGACATATAATTCGATGTGGCATGGTTTTTGCACGTATAGTATAGATATGGTAAACAATAGTAATCATTTTTGAAATAGAAAACAATGGAAGTAACAATCACAACCGAGAACTTTGAGAGTTATCTGAATGGAGGACTGCCTCTTGTCGTTGACCTTTGGGCCGTTTGGTGCGGACCCTGCAAGGCCATTGCTCCCACTATCTCTGAATTGGCCGAGAAGTACGATGGAAAAATCGTCGTGGGTAAATGTGACGTGGAGGAAAATGATGACCTCGCCATACAGTTTGGAGTAAGAAACATCCCCACCATCCTCTTCTTCAAGGATGGAAAACTGGTAGACAAGTTGGTAGGCGCTGCCAATAAGGCTGTCTTTGATGAGAAATTCCAGGCGCTGCTCTAACCAACCTGTATTTATCCCATGTAAAAAGCCTCCCTGAATCGGGGAGGCTTTTTACGTTTATATCTTCTGTCTACTCTAACGATTATTTGACAACAATCTTCTTGCCCCGACGTATATAGATGCCGGAAGGAAGACCTTCTGTAGAGGTGGCGTCTTTGCGTACCAGACGGCCGTTCAAATCATAGATGTTGTTGGGCGATGTGATGGAATACCTGATGTCCTCAATGCCGTCGGATACGGAAACCACAAACAGCAGACCCTCTGACAGACGGGTGGTGTCCCATTCTATGCCTGGTTGCAAATCAAGTACAGGGGTACCCGACATCGAATTCGCCTGCCATACCCTGATGGAGTCGCCTGCCTTCAAGGTGTGATTCTCCGATACGGTGACAACCAAGGTGCCGTTCATCGTTAGATTGTTGATGCCGGATATGGATGTGCATCCGGGATTGGTGTTGGTGGCGCATTGACGGGCTTTCAATTCCAAGACACTTCCTGCAGAGAATGTCACGTTCTTGTTGCCGAAATACAACAATCCCATATAGGAACTGGCAGAATTGCCGGGATGTACCTTTCCGTTGACGGTGACCGAAGAGTTGGTGAGGGGCTTCTCAGCCTTGTTGGTACCCGACAAAGTGCCATTTTGACTGACTGTCAGGATGCCTTTGCCAAGTACACAGGAAGATATCTGCAACTCTCCTTCACTGACGGTCACATTGCCGGTATTGTCGCTGTTGCCGCTGTAGGTGAGTTTGCCGGAACCGACTTTCACAAAGTGGGCATTCGAGGTCACCTTGCCACTCCACGACCAGTTGCTGTCATCGCCTACCTGCCATGTGTTGGCACCTGGGGTGGCTCCATTGCTGAATGAACAGGAACCACCGAGGCTTCCTGTGCCGGCCACTTTACCGATGCGGTAGGTGCGGCCGCTGTTTTGCAACTCCACATTGGAGGGGATGTTGAAAATGCCTTTGGGCATTCCATAGCCGTTGTCAAGAGTGAAACGGGTGTCGCTGCTATGTACCTGACAGTTGATTGTACCTTCAAATTCCGACCAGTTGCCACTGATTTGAGTGCGGGTGGCAGCCCAGCCACTACCAATCACCACGGGGCAGTAGACGGTCAGCGTGCCCTTGCCAATCAACTTGTTGGTGTAGTTGGCGCGGTCTACCAGGTTCCAAGTACCTTTCTTGCCTTGAGGAACGTCGATGGTATAGGCGGAACTGGCATTCTCACTCAATGTTCCGTTTTGGAACTCAACGGTCTGGGCAGGGAAACTGCAACTGACACATTGTACCGTGCCTGCAGCAATCACAAGGCGCTCAAGGTTGGTGTTGGCTACATTGAGTTTCATCCAACCTGAACCTTTCTTGGTCAGTTTGGTTCCTGACATGGAACGGGCCACAACAAAATCAGCGAAATTGTTGATGACACCGCCTTCCTCGCTGTCAAACTGAATGGCAGAACCGTTGGTTACGGCAGAGGTGGAACGCAATTCGGCCCCATTCTCTATCACAAACTTGTTGGCAAGAGTGGTCATGCTTCCCAAATTGCCTTTGGCCTGATTGGCATTCGACAAGGAGGAGATGGCTACTGCGCCTCCCGAGATGCGGGTGCCGCCTGTGTAGGTGTTGTCGGTCATGACGGTCAATGTGCTGTTGCCACGCTTGACAAGGGTGGTGTTGCCGACAATCGAACCTGTACCGTTGAAGATGTAAGGATTGGTGTTGTTCTCCACAATGATGCTGTCGGCTTCGATATCGCCATTGAGACTTACGGTAAACTGAGAGGCATTGTCGTTGAAGATGACTTTGTCACCAGTCACAAAACTGTCGCTCTCACCTGTGGCATTGGTGAAATTGCTGGCTCCACCATTCTCCCAGACATTGTTCTCTATTCCACTCCAATAGATGTCGGTGTTGTCGCGCATACTGGAGATGTCAAGATAAATCTTACCGTCTTCCAACGTCAGACAACTACTCATGCGGGTGCTGATACCCTCTATCTTAATGTCGTTGATATTGCCGTTGATGATGCTGGCCTCGCCTATCAGATAACGGCCTGTTGCGGGCTCCTCGCCATTATGGAATACAAATTCAAACACTGGCATGAGGTATTCGGGACCATATTTCCAATCTTTGGTCTCCACAGACAAAACCCTTGTCTTCACACAGTCTGAACTTAAGTCTTCATAGATGTCGAAAACAACCCGTGAACCGAAACCGAGCAACAGACTGTCGGTGGTGATTTCTCCCTTGTTGTCTGCACGGCCAGGACGGAGCTTTGAGCCATAGTCCATCTTGATGCGGCGGAATTTGCCGCCATCGCTGTTGAGTTCGGCAAGACGGTTGAGCCAGAGGGAACTGTGAAGCATTGACCCGTCGAAATTCACTATGCCTGCCCAAATGTCAGTGTTGCCACTGTATTGTTGCTCCACTTTGGGAAGGTTGAGTGTGCCGTCACCCTGCTTCACCAGACGTGTGGCACCGCCAAAAGCGCCTCCGTCAACCGTACAGGTGTAGTAGGTGTAGTTAATGGTGGGGTTTCCATTGGTAGAACTGCTGTTGGTTCCTTGTACCCACGACGGGATGTTGAAGGTGGCTATCCATGGCTTGGCTCCCTCCGTCACGGTAATATGAGTGTCCCCGGTCTCGCAGACAATGACATGTTTGTCGTCGAGGGCGCTGCCTATTGTTCCGCCGTTGTTCACTTCCGTACGGCCGGTCATGGTGAGTGGGGGAGGTGCTACGGTGATTTCTTCCAGTTCGCCAATGAAATAACTGGCATGGGGTGGCTGGTTGTATCCTACTGACTCCCACACCATACCCTGACGGTACTGATGGTCATGCCAAAGGGTGTAATTGCGCCATGGTGTGCTGATGTCTGTCGTATAGACACGGATTCCCTTGTTGTCGCTTGTACGGACAATGATTTCTTCTCTCCAGTCGCCAAGGATGTCACCTGTGGCTGAGGGGGTGTTCTTTGTCCAGTTACAGTTGGCCGTTCCGTTTGCTGTGAACACAACACTGCCGTCTGCCTTGACAACACGGGAGGCTCCCTCGCGGCTGCTGGCTCCGTCAAGACCTTCTTCAAGCAGGTCGCCATCCCAGTAGATGCGGAAATTGTTGGTGAAACCTGATGGCGCACCGCTGATGACCTTGTCGGCAACGGTGGATACAGTACCCGACTGGGAAGAATGGCCGATACATCCTGGATAGTCATTGGAGAAATTGCCGCAAAGGGCACGGCCATCATCATTCGTGGATTGCAGACGGTAATAGATTTTGGAGGTCGTGGCGTCCCTGTAGTTCATGGCTGGATGGTCCTCGTTGCAGGTGAAAATTT
>CACXDY010000043.1 GCA_902766505.1 uncultured Prevotellaceae bacterium | reverse complement strand
GATGATGCGGTAGCCATACTCCATCACGGCTGTACACACCTGCACATTGCGGCACCCCAGTTGGATGAACTCCAGAGCATCGCGCCATGTCTCGATACCACCTATGCCACTAAACTGTATTTTTTTCATGATGGGATTTGCCGCCATCTCATAAATGAAACGCAGGGCGATGGGTTTCACGGCCTTTCCGCTGTACCCCGACACAGTTTTCTTATCGCTGACAGCAGCCTCAGACGACATGGTGACGCTTTTGATGGTATTGATAGCAGAGATGGCATCAGCACCGGCGAAGTAAGACCCCATGGCAGGCTGATTGATTTGTGTGATGTTGGGCGTCATCTTAGGTATGACAGGAATATTGACATTCCGTTTCACGTAAGCCGTATAGAAAGTGACAAGTTCGGAATCCTGGCCCACATCGCTGCCCATGCCTGCGAGTCTCATCTGCGGGCACGAGAAATTCAGTTCAACGGCATCGCAGCCAGCCTCCTCAGCCATTTTTGCCAGTTCTATCCATTCCTCCTCATATTGTCCCATGATACTGGCCACGACGATTTTGGTAGGATAGTTCTGCTTCAGCCGGCGGAGGATATCGAAATCCACGTCGTAAGGATTTTCAGACAGTTGTTCCATGTTTCTGAATCCCGCAAAAGACGGTCCCTCCTTGATAGCATCGAAGCGGGGAGACACCTCACGAATATCCTGCTTACAGATGGTCTTGAAGAAAACGCCAGCCCATCCAGCATCAAAAGCCCGTGCCACCATTTCGTAGTTGGTGCAAATAGCTGAAGAAGCCAAGAAGAAGGGATTCTCGCAGTGAATGCCACAGAAATCAATAGCGAGTGACGGCAAAGCCTCATCAGCAGCCGCCTCATCACATTTCACAGCGCCTATAAGTTCTCTGATGCGGATAGGTTGGTCGTAATGAATACATGCTTTCTCTGCAAGTTCCAAATCCTCCTCCCCACATCCCTTTATCCAACGCCAAACATTCTTGGCATTGTCAAACCGTATAGCACGAATTGCCCGTGCCGGGTCACCCTTTTTACATGCTTTCGTGCATGGCGCATCGTTGCACAACAGGCAGCGTGAAGCCTCTTCTTGTATGTGTATCATATTGTTAGATTTTTCTATGCAGACAAAGATAAACAGAAAAATCGGTTTTTCATAATTTTTTAATAAGGAAAAGACAAGACTTTTTCATCTTTTTATTTTACAGTTCTGCCGTTTGGTTATCTATGCGGCGACCTTATCCCCAAAGTGGGTGTATTCATGGATGGGATGCTCCGGTCTGATGATGGCATCATCTGAATGTCATCATTCCCAGTGGAGAACAATCCATTGTTGTCAGCGGCTGATTTTACTTGGTTGAGCCAAAAGAACGCACTGTGTATCATTGCGTTGTCAACACCGACCTCAGCCCTGCCCTTCGAGGGGTGGGGAGCTCTTAATATGGCATTCTGGGTGTTTTAGATAGAACAAACACGAAAAGAGAGTGAGCCATTCAATTTGACACACTCTCCTGCAAACAGTTGTTCTTATATTCTAAAAGGTTATCCGACATTCATAGTCAACCAGGCGGTAATGCAAGATACAGCTTGAAACATACATTCGAATGCTGCCGTGCTGAGCCTATGGGAGGAAAACCCTTGGCACGGCATTTTGAGCGTTTGGGATAGAATAAACATAAAAAGAGAGCATGCCTTTCAAAATTTATGGCACACTCTCTTTCATCCTACCTGATATCAAACAATTTAAAGAAGCCAGTCATGGTGAAAATCTTGAGGACTTCTCCCTCTACGTGGGTAAGCACCAGACTTCCGCCCCTGGCTGCACTTTCTTTTTTCAGTTTGAGCAGTCCACGAAGACCCAAACTACAAATATAATCCAATTTCTCACAGTCCAAAACGATAGACCTGTCGGCTTTATCCATCAGCGGTGTCAAGTCATCGAGGAATTGTGTGGCTACAGCGGTGTCAATCCACCCTGTGAGAACTCCGTAATAGGAACCATTGCGTTCTTTGATTTCGATATTCATATTATACTGGTTTTCAATTGATTATTCTACTATTTTATTGTAATGGGGTGAGAGGATAGATAATATTGACTATCAGAATATTGGCAGCGAGAATAATAAGGTTCATCAGCAGACCGATGCGCATGAAGTCGCTGAACCGGTAGCCTCCAGGACCATAGACAAGCATGTGCGTGGGAGAGCCGATGGGTGTGGCGAAACTGGAACTGACGCTGACCATCAGTGCAATGAGGAACGGATAGGGTTCGTAGCCCAGTTTCTCTGCCGCCTCGTACATGATGGGGAAGAACATGGCTCCCGCGGCGGTATTGGAGATAAATTCAGTGATAAAGGTTCCCACGAAACAGATGGAAGCCATGACGACGATGGGATTGGAGCCGCAGACATCGAGAATGCCAAATGCCAGCCGCTCAGCAATTCCTGTCTTCTGGATAGCAATACCCAAGACAACAGAACCAGCGAACACCATCAGGATTTCCCAGTTGATGGCTTTCATGGCCTGGTCGACATTGCAGCAACGGAAAATCAGCATGGCCATGGCAGCGAGGAAAGCACACTGCAGGAGCGGAATCACATTAAGGGCAGACAGCACCACCATGGCTATCATAATAGTGGTGGACACCAATGTCTTCTTTCCTATGTTGGGAACTTGTGCGTTGTCGAAGAACTGCAATTGTGATGTAAGCCTCTCGGTATTGATATCGGCACGAGGCGGGCATTCGAACAGCAAGGTATCTCCTGCCTGGAGAATCACCTTACGGGGTGACTCATTGATGCGCTCACCGCGACGAGCCACGGCAACAAGAATCATGTTGTTGTCTTTCTCGAAGGTGGAATCGCCTATGGAGGAATTGATAAGGTTGCTGCCAAAGGTGACGTAGGCAGTACGCAGCCGACGGTTTGGATCCACCTCGTCGAACGAAAAGATGTGATGGTCGGCATTGACGAAACCATGACTCTTCTTCAAATCGAGAATCTCGTCTATCTGACCTGCGAACACCAGCCGGTCGCCACCCATCAGAAACTCGTCGGCAGGTACGGGTGTCACAATTTCACGGTCATCGTAGTGCTTGATTTCTATCAACGTACCGCCACGAACATCCATCAGTCCTGCCTCTTCGATGGTCTCACCTATGTATCGGCTGTCAGAAGGCACGAGCAGTTCGACGGTATAGTCGGAAGTGGAGTCGAAGGCGGACTCGGGAGCCTGCCTGTCGGGCAAAAGTTTGCGCATGGCGATGACGGAGAGCACGCCGATGCACAGGCAGAACAAGCCGGGGATGGTAGTCGCCAGCACGTTCATGGCTGTGCCGGTGGTGTCGGCATAAAGACCTGATATAATCAGGTTAGGGGGTGTTCCGATCAATGTACACACGCCTCCCATGCCGGAAGCATAACTCAATGGTATCAGCAACTTGGAGGGAGAGATGTTCAACTTCTTCGACCACATTTTGACGATGCCTACGAACAGGGCCACCACTGTGGTGTTGCTGAGAAACGAACTGAGAGCTGCCACAGGAAGCATCAGCCGTATCACAGCCTTGGAATAACTCTTTGGCTGTCCCAACAAATGTTTGACAATCCACTGCAACACACCTGTATGTGTGAGTCCGGCCACCACGACGAAGAGGACTCCGATGATGACCACAGAGGTGCTGCTGAATCCCGAGAAAGCCTCCTTGGCATCGAGGACACCAGTGACAAAAAGGATGGCGATAGCCCCCAAAAACACAAGGTCAGCCCTCAGTTTGGTGAACAGCAACACGGAGAACATCGACAGGACAGTAACTATCGTAATCCATGCATAAAGGTTAAATCCCAAAAAGACTATAGATTCCATAAGCATTGGTATTTAGGGTATTACTTGATTTGCTTTGTCAGCGTCACAACATTGTAGCCGTCGGGGGTTCGCTGATAGGACATCGTGTCCATGATGGTTTTCACAAGATAGATGCCCAGACCTCCGATGGGCCGTTCGTCGAGTTCGGCATCCACATCGATATCCCCGCACTCTGTGGGGTCGAATGGTATGCCATGGTCTTTGATGACCAGCGTGAGCAGACCATCAACAATCTCCGCCGTCAGTTCCACATGACCACGCGTCCCTTTCGGGTATGCATAATTGATGACATTTGCCACCCATTCTTCTGCCGCAAGATTCAGCGACTTGACCGTTTCCTCATCGACATCATGCTCACGGCATACAGAGAAGAAGAAACTCCGCATACGGCTGACCTCCGACATTTCATTCTTCATGATGATGCGTCGGGGAGCATGAGAGGCTCGTTTCTGCGATGTGCCGTGACGGAAGAACATCAGGGTCAGGTCGTCGCCCTGTTCCGTGCCGTCGGCAAAGACGGTGACATGCTGTTTGAGATAGTCGACCACCTCTATTGCCGAGGCATTCTTGTTCTTTTCCAAGTCATGCAATACACGTTCCTCTCCAAACAGTTTTCTGCTGCCGTTGCCGGCCTTATACATGGCTTCCGTCAGGCCATCGGTATAAAGCAGCAGGGAGGTGTTTTCCGGGAAGGACACCTGCTGATCCTCGTAGTTGTAATGGTCCTCAATACCTATGGGCAAATTGGTATCGACATCGAGCAGCCGGCAAGAGCCATCGGCCGACATGATAGCCGGTGCGTTGTGGGCAGCATTGCAATAGGTGAGATGATGGGTTTTCAAGTCGAGTACCCCAACGAAGGCTGTGACAAAAATCATGGAGTCGTTGGTCGACGAAATGGCATGATTCATCTCGCACATGATGTTGGCCGCGCTCTGATAATTGCCTGCCAGGTTGCGGAACAGTGTTCGGGTAACTGCCATATACAGAGATGCCGGCACCCCTTTTCCGGCCACATCGCCGATAATAAAGAAGAGTTCATCTTTTTCGATGATGAAGTCGTAGAGGTCGCCCCCCACCTCCTTGGCCGGTGTCATAGAGGCAAAGAGGTCGAGGTCGTCGCGTTCGGGAAAGACAGTGGGAATCATGCCCATCTGAATGTCGTGGGCGATGGTGAGTTCGCTCTGAAGCATCTGCTGATTGGCCGTAGTGATTTTCAAGTCTTCGATATGCTTCATGAGCGATGACTGCATATACTCAAAAGAGTTTCTCAGGAGCAGCAACTCGTCTTCAGACTGTATCTCGGGCAGTGGTGTGTCCAGATTGCCATTGGCAATATTCACCGCCGAATCGGCAAACATTTTCAGAGGTTTCACCATCTTATAGATGGCGATAGTGCAGAAAACGAACAGCGATGTCAGACCTACGAAGAACACAACGGTGCCGTATTTCACGATTTGATGAGTCATCGGCAAGGTCATGCTGTCGCCGGTGAAATAGAAAAACAAAACCACAGCCACCAAAAAGACACCTGCTGCAATTGTCATGATTCTGAAACTGAGTCTTGCAGCAAACGACTTCTGGTATGCCAAGTCATACTTGTATTCGAAATTCGGTTTTTCTATCAAAGCGTATTCAATTAAGGTCTGTCCCTATGTCGACCACAAATATACAAAAAAAGATGAAATGCAACAACACAATTTCTCAAGAATTAGCGGTCAAAAGTATGCAAGTCAATTTTATTGACAATTGTTTACTTGTTTTCCGATATATGTGCAGACCTGTCATCCGATAAGTATTGTCAGAAGTACAGACATCCCTGCTGCAGGTAAGCAAACCGCATATACTTTACCAGGAACATAAAAATGTAGGATTTCAGCGGTTTTACGCATGAGAATCATTATATTTGCAGACGTTTTATATCCATAACGGATTACAACAAGACTATTCATCAACGACAAAACACAAACGATATGTTTCATTTCAAAAAAGGACTTGGCTGGCAGGCTTGCTATGACGATGAGAGAAACCTCTATACGGCCAAAACGTCGTGGAGAGGAGATTATCATCTCTACGAAATCAATGCGGAAATCTATCAACGACTCGGAGAGCCTGATGTAAATTCCGAGGAACTGATTCGGTCGGGCAGGCATCTCTATTACAGTCAAGACAGTCCTATCGGACCACCAACCGACATGGTCATCGACGAGAACTATGCCGCCCTATGTCCCTGGACAAAGATTCAGGAAAGCGGGAATGTCATGTCTACGGAAGCGACAGACCTTGCCGTCAATCTATGGGAGAATGAGGAGACACAAGAACATAGGAAAAAACAGAAAGCGTCAAGGAAGAAAAAGCAAGAATGAGTTTCATCAAGTACATAGCCGACGAGAACCACTATAAGGAAGTCCTTACGCTGGTGGGACAAGCCAAGCGGACAGTGTGGATTGGCACGGCCGACATCAAGGATTTGTATGTCGACGACAAGCCCTTTCTCTCCCATCTTGCCACCCTGCTCAAAAAAGGGGTGGAAGTCCGCCTCATCCATGCCAAGGAGCCGGGGACATCATGGAGGGAAGACCACGAGAAACATCCCATCCTCTACGACGGCATGGAACGAGTGCTGTGCCCAAGGGTACATTTCAAACTCATCATCCTCGACTCTGCCATTGCCTACATCGGTTCTGCCAACCTGACAGGCGCCGGGATGGGCATGAAGTCGCCCAGGAAGCGGAATTTCGAGGCCGGCATCCTGACCGATGACCCGGAGATGCTGGAAGCCGCCATCGAGCAGTTCGACAACGTATGGATGGGCAAGTTCTGCAAAGACTGCGGCCGTCGTGACTATTGTGCCGACCCTATCAAATAGACTATGAAACAACTGTCACTCATCTTCATATTGGCCATCCTGATGGGCTGTGCCGGTCATCAAGGCAGAGAAGCCAACACCGCTGTTGCCGACAGCAATGACAGTGTCATGTTGGCCAATGGGTATGAAGTGGTGAAACTGCACAAGATGAAGACGGGTCACATCACCGTCACATTCCACATCAATGGAAAGCCATGCGAGTTGCTGGTCGACACCGGCGGTGGCGGGACTTTGATAGACATATCCAAGAAAGACACCTATCACCTTGAAGCATTGGGGGTGCGGGATTATGCTGCCGGCATCGGTTCTGTCAGTTCTTTGATCCGGACATCTGCAGTGATGGAGATAAATGGAAAAGAATGGAAGACCACCGACCTCTTTTTGATGGATATCTCCTATCTCAACGCTGAATTCAGGAAAACCAAGGGAAGACGGGTAGATGGTGTCCTCGGCACCGACTTCCTTGAAAAGCACCAAGCCGTCATCGATTACTCACATTCCAAAATGTATCTTCTCATTGAGTAAGGGGGCACAGATATAATTTCTGTGTTTTTAACAATTCAATAAAATGGATTATCTTTGCATTATGAAAAAGATAGATCCAATAGATTACAAGTCTGTGTTGTCCCTGTTCCTGCCTTCGGGAACACTGGATT
>CACXDY010000042.1 GCA_902766505.1 uncultured Prevotellaceae bacterium | reverse complement strand
TGGTATAACTGGATACTTTCTGTCCGCGGGCGGCAGTGGCCTTCAATGACTCGCGGTCCATGGTGCTGCGACGGAACACATAGTAGTCGCCTGTCACATCCTGATTGCGGAAGTCGAAGAAGAGGGCGGGGTTGAGAGCGACACCGCAGAGGCGGGTCTCAAAATGCAGGTGGGAACCTGTGCTTCGTCCTGTGTTGCCACCGAGTCCGATGGGCTCGCCGGCACGGACGGTCTGGTTCTCTCTCACCAGGTGTTTGGACAAGTGTCCGTAGATGGTCTCCAAACCATTGCTGTGGCGGATGACTACATAGTTGCCGTAGCCTTTGGCCTCATATCTCACTACGCGCACCTTACCGCTGAATGCGGCGCGGATGGTGTCACCAATGTAGACCTTGATGTCAAGACCTTTGTGCTGGCGGCCCCAACGGGGACCGAATTGGGAAGTGATAACGCGGCTTGGGGTAGGCATGCAGAAATTCTTGAGATTGATACGATAAGTCTCAGGAAGTTCTGTAGCTTTGTGAGCGTAGCGGTTGTCCCAATCTTTGTAAAGGTCTGCGGAAGGTGATTCCATATTCTCTCTCTCTATCACGCTGTAGAGAGCGAGGGTGTCGAGTTGCTTGATTTTTCTGTCTACGGGAACCATGCGGGCCAACAGGTCCTGTCCCATCACTGGTAATGTGGAAAGTGCCAGGAATGCCGATAATGATAAAGTCTTTATTACTTTTTTTAACCTCATAATCTATTTTTTGATAATCATCAGCCGGATTACTGCGTCTTGTAATACAGCCTTTTCGTTCTCGTTTTTGAAATAGTCGGTGCAATAATCAAACACGCCAATTATTTCATTGCGATGCAAAGGTAGCAAATAATCCGGCCAATCTTGCATCATTAACAGTTTTTAGTTCTCTTTTAACATATAATGTGAAAGATACACTAATAGTTGACAAAGGGCTCTTTTGGTGCTCTCAGGAGATAACTCCCCAGTTGATATTGGTCTTCCGGAGGACGGCCAAACGCTGCCACAACAGGGCATAGGCGGCACTCTCGCAGGTGGGGTCATTGTCGATGATTTTCTGTGCTTCATCACGGGCGAGTTGCACGATTTGACCGTCGCGGGCGATATCGGCAATCTTCAAGTCGAAGGCCATGCCGCTTTGTTGCGTACCCTCCAAGTCGCCGGGTCCACGTAGTTTCAAGTCGGCCTCTGCTATCTGGAATCCGTCGTTGGTAGAGCACATGATATCGATGCGGCGGGCCGTCTCCTTGCTCAGTTTGCGGGTGGTGACCAGGATACAGAAAGATTGTTCGGCGCCCCGTCCGACCCGTCCGCGCAGTTGGTGCAGTTGTGACAGTCCGAACCGTTGGGCATCGAGAATGACCATCACGGAGGCGTTGGGTACATTCACGCCGACTTCTATCACCGTGGTGGCAACGAGTATCTGGGTCTCGCCTTTGACAAACCGCTGCATCTCCGCCTCTTTCTCCTGGGATTTCATCTGGCCATGAACCTTGCTCAGACGGTATTCGGCAAAAACCTCACACATCGTGACATAGCCTTCCTCCAGGTTGCGGAGGTCGCTGCGCTCACTTTCCTTAATCAGCGGGTAGACGATATAGGCCTGACGGCCGGCGGCCAGTTGTTTGCGGATGCCCTGATAGAGGCTCGTGAGTTGGTCGTCGTATTTATGTTGGGTATACACGGGTTTGCGGCCGGGAGGAAGTTCGTCGATGACACTGACATCGAGGTCGCCGTAGATGGTCATGGCCAGGGTCCTCGGAATGGGTGTGGCGGTCATCACCAGGACATGAGGCGGGTTTTGGCTCTTGTTCCACAGTTTCGCACGCTGGGCAACACCGAAGCGGTGCTGCTCGTCGATGACGGCGATGCCAAGACGGTGGAACTGCACGGGGTCTTCGATGATGGCATGGGTGCCGACGAGGATGTGTATACTGCCCTCGGCCAAAGATTGGAGAATCTCCTCACGGCGTTTCCCTTTCACGATGCCGGTGAGCAATTCCACCCGGATGCCGTCCATGCCTTGAAGAAAACCCTGAATGGTGGCAAGATGTTGCTCGGCAAGGATTTCCGTGGGTGCCATGATGCAGGCCTGATAGCCGTTGTCTATCGCTATCAGCATGGAGAGAAGGGCCACTAAGGTCTTCCCCGACCCGACATCTCCCTGCAGAAGTCTGTTCATCTGGCGTCCGCTCTTCATGTCGGTGTGTATCTCCCGCACCACCCGTTTCTGGGCTTCCGTCAGCGAGAAAGGCAGGTGGTCGTTGTAGAAGGAGCGGAAATGCTGACCTATGTGGTTGAGCACATAACCGCGATAGCGGCGGCGTTGGTCGCTGGCATAGCGGAGGATGTTGAGTTGGACATAGAACAACTCCTCAAACTTCAAACGCATCTTGGCGTGGTCGAGTTCTTGAGAATCCTGTGGATAGTGGATTTTCCGGAAGGCTTCATCCCTGCTGATAAGATGGAGAGGTCCGGTGATGTAGGGTGGCAGGGTTTCTGCCAGGGGTTGGGTAAGGCGGTCGAGAATGCCGCGGACAATCTTCTCGATGCTCCGCGAGGTGAATCCCGACTTCTTCATCCGCTCCGTGGTATGGTAGTGGGGCTGCATGCCCATGGTGGACAACTGGAAACCTGCGGCAACGTCAATTTCAGGATGGCTGATTTGGAAACGGCCGCCATAAACGGTGGGACGGCCGAAGACGATGTATTCCTTTCCTATCTCGTAGTTCTTCAGGATATATTGTGATTTGGCAAACCACACCAGGTCGATGATGCCGTTGCCATCGCTGAAATGAGCCACCAACCTCTTGTTGCGGCGGCCGCTGTCGAAAGACTCAAAACTCAGTATCTTGCCCTTGACCTGAACGAACGACATGCTCTCAAGGAGTTCGGTCGTCTTGTATATCCGGCGGCGGTCGACATACTTGTAGGGATAATATTCAAGCATGTCGCCAAAAGTCCGGATACCCAGTTCTTTGACGAGCATCTCCTTGCGCTTGGGGCCAACCCCCGTGGCATACATGATGTCTTGACTCAGCAGGTCGGGCATAGGTGTTATTCCTCTCCTATGAGATGGAGAAATTGCATTTTGTGTTGAAGCGTGTGTACCAGTTCCGGGTCGGTGAACATCTCAAGAATCTTATAGGCATAGGGAAAGGAGGCCGCAGGACCTTCACCCGTGATGATGTTGCCGTCGATGGTGAACAGTTCGGCCGTGTATTCTGCGCCCTCGAGATAGGTCTCGAAACCGGGAGAGCAGGTGGCCCTGCGGCCCCGGAGGATTCCGAGTGAACCAAGCACCATGGGGGCTGCGCAGATGGCTCCCAGGCGTTTCCCTTTGGCATGGTGCGCCGAAAGCGCTTGGCGTACCCCCTCATGGTTGTTGAGGTTGGCGGAGCCAGGCATGCCTCCCGGCAGCAGCAGCATGTCGGCATCGCTCAAGTCGGCTTCCTCGAACAGCAGGTCGGCTTTTACGGTGATGCCATGAGATGACTCTACGAACTGTGAGCCTGTGACGCTTACGGTATATACTTCCTGGTTGCCGCGACGGAGGATGTCGACGGGAGTGAGGGCTTCTATTTCCTCAAAGCCATTGGCTAAAAACTCAAATATCTTTGCCATTGTTGTGATAGTTGTAAAATGTTCTTGTTGAAGGGTGACTCTTGTTTTCCAAATGCAAATTTAACTAAAAAATCGCAATTTTGGCTACTTCATTCGTAAATCTCACTGAAATACTTTATTTTTGCACTTTCATAGAAGAGTGTATCATCGGCATCCGCTGTAAAATAATAATAACATGTCGACAAAAAAACTGAAATTCGCCATCTTTGGAAATGTCTATCAGGCAAGGAAGTCTGCTTCCATACAAAAAGTGCTCTCTTTCCTGTCGGAGAGAAAGGCAGAGGTCTTCATCGACAGAGAATTCCATCATTTCCTCACCCAGGTGCTCAATCTGGATGTGGCTGTCGATGGCGTGTTCGATGGTGATGATTTCGATGC
>CACXDY010000041.1 GCA_902766505.1 uncultured Prevotellaceae bacterium | reverse complement strand
CGACATCGTATCGAGCGGCAGAGCCTGACTATACAATTTCTGTGTTGTCCCCTTGGCATCGGTCAGATAGACGATGATGGAATCCCATAACACTTCACCATCATCATCGACCGTCTTCACTTCCGTGCGGAAAGTATAGTCCGACCGTTGAGGCACATAGCCATTATCCACACCTGTTTCAGTACCGCCCGCCATGGTTGCCGAACCGGTATCCGTCACTTTACCTGCTGTCCTATTGCCACATGCAATGACTACAATAGCCAACAATATAAAAACTGCCTTTTTCATCAATATCTCTATTTTAATTCATCCTTCAAAATCACTCTCTTTCCAAGATTATTCCCTTTCCTTCTCACCTACATCGCGGAGGAATTTTCCATCGAGGGAATAGGCCTTGCTGACGGAATAGCGGCCATCGTCGTCGTAACCATAAGAGACTGCGACAATCTCTTTCTTTCCCGGGTCAAGACTTTGCACACCCTCAGAGGAAGGCAACTGCAGGGCCGTGCCTTCATAGGGGTCGATGATGTAAGTCCAGATATTGCGGCCATCGGGGCAACCCTCGACAATCACCTTTCTCACGTCGCCCGGAGCAATCATGGCCTTATCGGCAGCGGCAATCTGAGTGAGGGGAACACTGATGCCACCAGCATTCGAGCTACTCATCTTGTCCCACTGGGCTTCGGCCATAGGATTGGTCACGCAGACCTTGACCACAGTGCCCGATTTCTCGTTGGCAAGCCACACCGACTTCACTTCGTCCATCGCACTTTCACTGCTTGCCGGCTTGTCCACATTGATATAGAGGACATAAGGGGGTTGAGAATCCGGCTGACGGACAGCAGTTTTGGGCATTTCACCGATATCGAGTGCGCCGTCTTCAACGGCCGCACCTCCGGGGCTGTCCATCAACTTGGTCATAGGATAATTGGCCGTATCATTCACCATATCCGGACCATCGAGTATCTGGCCTTTTGGGTTCTTACAACCTATGAATGTTATCGTGAGGAGTGCAACAGCAGCAAACTTTAAAAGTGTCTTCTTCATCGTTGATAATTTTTTTAATGAACAATTTATAATTGAGTAGTAGTCATTGACTATGCAGGAGAGAGCATCAGAACCTGTTCTCCCCACAAAGATAAAGATTTAATTCATACCAAACAACAATTTGATAAAAAACATGCTTTACATAGATGATACATTGTCAATTTTTTATACTTTTGCAAACGCAATTGAGAACAAAAACATAAAAATTGGACAATGAAAAAAATGTTATGGATGGCCATTGCCGCTTTGATGTCCACAAACTGCCTCTACGCACAGGAAATCACGAAAATCGGACGGTCAACACTGACATTGAACGCTGCTTCCGAAGATGAAACAGGATTCTACGACCAAGGTGCCAACAGCGCATTCGAAGTCTGCTGGTTCTCGTTCAACTACCCTTCGACAGGGGGTGACGGACAGCCGGTGACACTCTCCGCACTGGCCTGTATGCCCGCCGGAGTCAACGAGGGGGCTGTAATCAACAACGTCATCACAGGATGTCACATCACCATCACTTCCAACAAGGAATGCCCAACGGAAATGAACACCACAAACAACTTGTTCAGCGACCTGTTCCTTACGATGATACTGGCCAGCAGCAATACTGACCCACAAGAAGACCTTGCCCACCACAACCTCGTCATACTGCCCGACTATGAGGGGTATGGCATCACGAAGGATAAGGCACACCCCTATCTCTGTGAAGAAGTGACTGCCAAACAAGTGACCGATGCCCTGCGCTACGGCATACAACTCTATCAGAACGACCCGAAAGTGGAGAGCGTCCGGCGCCCCTTCCGCGAGGGCTGGCGCACCGTCTGCACGGGCTACTCACAAGGAGGTGCCGTGGCCATGGCTACCCAGCGCTATATCGAGGAGCAAGGCTTGAGCGACGAACTGCATCTGGCAGGGTCACTCTGCGGCGACGGCCCCTACTCTCCCCTTGCCACCGTCCTCTATTATCTGGAACAGGACCGTCAAGGCATCGAAATGGCGATGCCCGTGGTCCTTCCCCTCATCCTGAAAGGCCTGTGTGACTACGACGAGGCCTTGGCCAACTACAAGGTTAGCGATTTCTTGGAGGAGCGTTTCCTGGAAACCGGCGTGCTCGACTGGATAACCGACAAGGAAAAGAAGACCGATGAAATCACTGATGCCTGGAAACAACTTTACGCGAATGGCAAGGACGGCGACGAAACCTACTTCAGGTCGGTGCTGACCAGCGACGGCACGGCGATGCTGAGAAACATTCTGAAACCCGAACTGGTTGACTATCTCGGCGCACTGCTCGACCAATATCCCGACTATGCCAAAGCCTACATACCCCTGCCTGAGCCGGGTTCGCTGGCCAAGGACCTGCATCTCGCCCTCGAGCACAACAATCTCACCACGGGATGGGCGCCCAGTCATCCCGTCTGTCTCTTCCACAGCACCGGCGACGAGGTGGTGCCTTTCGAGAATTACGAGGCCGCAGCCAACAAATTGGGTGAGCAGGTGACGTTTTATCCGTCAACTTACAACGGCACCCATGTGAGCACCGGTATGGAATTCTTCTTAAGCAGTGAACGGCTTGATTGCTTCCGCACTCTCACCTCAGGCAACGAGAGCGGTATTCTCGCCACTACCAGACCAGAAGCCGCCTCACAAAAATGGTATGACCTCAGCGGCCGCCTCATCACAGGCAAGCCCACAGTCAAAGGCATTTACATCAACGGCGGAAAGAAAATGATTGTTGATTGATGCATCAGGTGCCTGTCCCCCTGCCATCGCTCTGCCATCAAAGATGCCATGGGGACAGGTGACTGACATCAAAACGTATCAAATTCCCCGTCCCCGTGATACGTAAATCTGTCGATAGAAATCAAAATCAACTTGATATACTGCAACTTATATCGGCAAAAGAGGCAAAGCCTTTGACTTTTG
>CACXDY010000040.1 GCA_902766505.1 uncultured Prevotellaceae bacterium | reverse complement strand
GTGACGAAAATGAAGGTGGCATCCTGGGTGGTCAGCCGGTCGAATTCTTCTTTCGCTTCGGCAAGGACCGCCTCCACATCCGGCAGCGTAGCACCGCCACCAGCCTGAAAGAATAGGTTGGTCAGCCACAAAGTGAGACAATCAACCAAAACGACCCGGTGGCTCAAGTCATGGCAGCTGAGGTGTATCTCCTCTTCGATGTTGGTCCAGGCATCGCCGCGTCGTTGTTGATGGCGCTCTACACGCTGGGCAAACTCGTCATCCCAAACATGGGCAGTGGCCATATAGACAGGATGGTCGCTGAGGCTCAAGGCCAATTCTTCGGCATAAGTGCTTTTGCCTGAACGCTGGCCGCCGGTAATGAGAATGATTCGTGTCATGTGACAAAGTTAACCATATTTTCACCAAAAACTCTTCACTTGACGAAAAAAAATGCCGACAACATGGATTAAATGTCAAAAAAATAACCATCCCGTGAACGATGTCACCATTTTTTTATTATCTTTGCTCCATATTATTGCAGGTCACTGTATTCGTTACATTCATTTTTTATATCATGAGGAAGATTTTATTATTGATAACAGCTGTGGTCTTCTCTTTTTCGGCTTCAGCACAGACGGTCGAGGAAAGCAAAATACTCGACAATGTGTATTTTGGCGTGAATGGAGGTGTGGCCACCAAGGCTACGGGTGTTCATTGGATGGACAACCTTAATCCAAATGCCGGCGTGCGTATCGGAAAATGGATTACTCCCGTCGTGGGACTTGCTTTGGATGGGACGGCCTATTTCTCCAACAAGCCTTATATCTCTACCGGTACCATTGTGAGGGCTACCAATGTTTCGCTGTTGGGAACGGCCAATTTCACCAACCTCTTTGGTGGTTATCCTGGAGAGCCCCGCTGCTTTGAGGTGCATGGTCTTTATGGATTAGGCTGGGGACATCTTTTCACTCATAAACACGACCTGTATGTGCCCGACAACCGGATGACTTCCAAGGCAGGAATTGATCTCGTATTCAATTTCGGAAGCGCCAAACAATGGCAGTTTGTCATCGAACCGGCTTTCACATGGGTGTTGCTCGGTGCCAATAAACAGCCGGCTCAGAAACCATATCGCTTGTCGTACAGCGATCAAGGTCCTCGCTATAATGTGGATAATGCCGCTTTCCAAGTCAACGCAGGCTTCGTTTACAAGTTCTTGAACAGTAATGGTACGCATAACTTCAAAATTGCCGGTTATACCGACAATGGCGAGGTGGCAAGGCTCAATGGCATCATCAATGAGTTGCGTGCAGAACTGGCCAAGAAACCAAAGGAAGTGGTGAGAGAGAAAGAAGTGGTGAGAGAGGTCCAGGTGGCAGGCCGTGAGGTGCGTGTCGAGAATCTCGTTTTCGTCACCTTCGCTCAGGGCAAGTCCCTGCTTACCCAAGAGGCCATGAAGGCGCTCAATGGTGTGGCTGCCGGCTCTCACGTGCAAATTGTCGGTACGGCATCTCCGGAAGGAAGTCCCGAACTCAACCAGCGCCTGTCGCAGGCAAGGGCTGATGCCGTTGCGAAATATCTGCGCGACCGCGGTGTGATAGTCGATGAGTCCACAGGAAAGGGTGTGCAAGGCACCACCTCCAACCGCCTTGCTGTTGTCTATGTGAAGTAATACGGGCTGACAGCCTGAATGTCAAGCCGGATAACGGGAGGAGGGTGTATGGGATTCCATTCACCCTCCTTCTTAACAACAATAATTGATATGAGCGAAGATACTACCAATATGTCACAGGGAATGGTGCTGCGCACCGAAGGATTGGTCAAGCGATATGGTAAGCGCACGGTGGTCAATGATGTGTCGATAGAAGTCCAGCAAGGAGAAATCGTAGGACTCCTTGGACCTAACGGTGCAGGAAAAACTACCTCTTTCTACATGACGACGGGACTTGTCGTACCCAATGCCGGACATATTTTTCTCAACGACCGGGATATTACGCAATATCCTGTCTACAAGAGGGCAAGGGCCGGCATCGGATACCTGCCTCAGGAACCCAGCGTATTCCGGAAAATGAGTGTCGAAGACAATATCCTCTCTGTTCTTGAAATGACCAAACTCAATCGGAAACAGCAACGTGAGAAACTGGAAAGCCTCATTGCTGAGTTCCGTCTTGATAAGGTGAGAAAAAACAAGGGAGACCAACTCTCGGGAGGTGAGCGGCGAAGGACGGAAATCGCACGGTGTCTGGCCATAGACCCGAAATTCATTATGCTCGACGAGCCTTTCGCCGGTGTCGACCCCATCGCAGTAGAAGATATACAGCATATCGTATGGAAACTGAAATACAGGAATATCGGTATCCTCATCACCGACCATAATGTACAGGAGACACTCACCATCACCGACAGGGCATATCTGCTCTTCGAAGGAAAAATCCTCTTCCAGGGTAAACCGGAGGAGTTGGCAGCCAACAAAATCGTGAGGGAAAAATACCTCAGCAACAGTTTTGTATTGCGGAAAAAAGACTTCCAGACGATTGATGAGGAAAGAAGGGCCAGGGAGAAGGATGAGAGCGATTCTTAATCCATTCAAGTTAAAAAATAATATTTTTCACATAATAATTAGGTGATAAGGGGAATATTGAGTAATTTTGCACCCCAATTTGAGAATATATAGATTATCAAAAATTCAATATTACAGACAAAAGATGAAAATTTCATTCGAAAACCCCGACAAAGTCAACGGACTGCTCACACTGACCGTGGAGGCCGAAGACTACAAGGAGAATGTAGAGAAAAAACTGAAAGAGTATCGCAGAAAGGCCAGTGTGCCTGGATTCAGACCGGGTAATGTTCCCATGGGCCTCATCAAACGCCAGTATGGTACCGCCGTGAAGGTGGATGAAATCAACAAACTGCTGGGTGAGAGCATCTATAAATATGTTAACGACAACAATATCATGATGCTTGGTGAGCCATTGCCCTCTGATAAGCAAGTGGCACAGGATATGGACGCCGATGGTCCTTATGTTTTCGCCTTTGATATCGCTGTAGCCCCTGAATTCACCATCTCCCTCACTGATAAGGACAAGATTAACTATTATCAGATTGAGGTGGATGATGCCATCGTTGATTCCCAAATCGACATGCTCGCCAACCGCAATGGACACCATGAGAAAGTCGAGGAGTTCGACGCTAAACTCAACGACATGCTCAAAGGCGACCTTCGCCAGCTCGATGAGAATGGAAACACGCTGGAGGGTGGCATCACTGTGTCAGAGGCTGTTTTGATGCCTCAGTTTATTAAGGTTGAAGAGCAAAAAGCTCTCTTCGAGGGTGCAAGACTCGGTGATATCATCACCTTCAACCCCAAGAAGGCATACCCCGACAATGACGCTGAAGTAGCTTCACTCTTGAAAATGAAAAAAGAGGAAGTGGCTGAACTGAATGCTGATTTCAGCTTCCAAATCACAGAAATCTCACGCTATGTGAAAGCCACCATGGGTCAAGACCTTTACGATGCTGTCTATGGACCTGGCACCGTCACCAGCGAGGAGGATTTCCGTACAAGAATTGCTGAAAGCCTGCGCCCACAGTTTGAGGTGGAGTCGGATTACAAGTTCCTCACCGATGTGAGAAAATATGCTGAGGACAAGGTGGGCGAACTCACCTTCCCCGAAGAGCTGCTCAAGCGGATTATGAAGCAGAACAACAAGGACAAGGACGAGAAATTCGTGGATGAACATTTCAACGACAGCCTCGCTGACCTGAAATGGCACCTTATCAAAGAACAACTCGTTGCCGCCAACCAGGTGAAGGTGGAGGAGAACGATGTGAAAATGGGTGCGCGCGAAATGGCACGTTCACAGTTTGCTCAGTATGGCATGAATGATGTGCCCGATGAGTATCTCGACAACTATGCTGCCGACCTGATGAAGAAGAAGGAGTATGTGGACAGAATCGTCGACATGACTATCGACAGAAAATTGACCCAAGTCCTTAAAAATGTTGTGAAACTCAATACGAAGAAAGTGACGTTTGAGCAATTCCGCGAACTCGACAAAAAATAATCACTTTTTTCGAAAAAATAACTCTTTTGTTTAAAGGTTATCGACTTTTTTTCGTAATTTTGTTCCTACGAAAAACGAAAAAGGTCGATAACCTTTAATTTATGGCCTGATATTTGTACTACTTTTTTTACAGGTGAAAAGTAGTAGCCTGTCAAGCCAATAAATGATAAACAAAAGATTATTGAAAATGAACGATTTTAGAAAATTCGCTACAAAGCATCTTGGCATTAACGGCATGGTGCTCGATGATGTCATCAGCTCACAATCACAGTATCTCAATCCATATATCCTGGAGGAAAGACAACTCAATGTCACCCAAATGGATGTGTTCTCAAGACTTATGATGGACCGCATCATCTTCCTTGGCACACCCATCGATGACTATACTGCCAATACTTTACAGGCACAACTGCTGTATCTCGACTCTGTAGACAGCGGCAAGGATATCTCTGTGTACATCAATTCTCCTGGTGGCAGTGTCACCGCTGGTCTCGGCATCTACGACACCATGCAGTTCATCTCATGCGACGTGGCCACCATTTGTACCGGTATGGCTGCTTCCATGGCAGCGGTTCTCCTCGTGGCAGGTGCCGAGGGCAAGCGTGCCGCACTGACCCATAGCCGCGTGATGATTCACCAGCCGCTCGGTGGAGTTCAGGGACAGGCCTCCGACATTGAGATTGAGGCAAGAGAAATACAGAAATACAAGAAAGAACTTTACAATATCATTGCTGAACACTCCCATACGCCATTCGACAAAGTGTGGGCCGATTCCGACCGTAATTACTGGATGACTGCCGAAGAGGCAAAGGAGTATGGCATGATTGACAATATCTTGACGCGCAAAAAGTAAGAAATGAAGAAAACTTGCAGCTTTTGTGGAAGCAATGAGTCTGAGGTCAGACTGCTCATAGCCGGGGTCAAGGGTAACGCCCATATCTGTGATAACTGCGCAAGGCAGGCTTATGAGATAGTGCAGACCATGGGCTTGCAGAATAAAAACAATACGGTAACCAAGACCCCTCTTGACAAACTGCCGAAACCGCACGAAATAAAAGCTCATCTCGACCAGTATGTGATAGGACAGGACGAAGCAAAACGCTATCTGTCTGTCGCTGTCTACAACCATTATAAACGACTCAACCAGCCGTCGTCAGACGATGGCGTGGAAATAGAAAAAAGCAACATCATCATGGTGGGAAGCACGGGGACGGGAAAAACCCTCCTCGCGCGCACCATCGCGAAAATGCTTGATGTTCCCTTCACCATCGTAGATGCCACCGTGTTCACAGAGGCAGGATACGTAGGCGAGGATGTGGAGAGTATTCTCTCCAGACTGCTGCAAGTCTCCGACTATAATGTCGAGGCTGCACAAAGGGGTATTGTGTTCATCGATGAGATAGACAAAATCGCCCGTAAGAGCGACAACCCTTCCATCACGCGTGATGTCAGTGGAGAAGGTGTCCAACAAGGACTTCTGAAACTCCTCGAGGGTACGATGGTGAATGTTCCCCCACAAGGAGGACGCAAACATCCGGACCAAAAATACATCCAGGTGGATACCAACAATATCCTTTTCATCTGCGGTGGTGCCTTTGATGGCATAGAACGGAAGATTGCCCAGCGGTTGAATACCCATGTCGTGGGATACAACTCCGTGCAAAACGTCAGGAATATCGACAAGAGTGAACTGATGAAATATATCCTGCCGCAGGACCTCAAGTCGTTTGGACTGATTCCCGAGATCATCGGCCGACTGCCGGTGCTCACATATCTCAACCAACTCGACCGCGAGGCTTTGAGGAAAATACTTGTGGAGCCCAAAAACTCCATCGTCAGACAATACACCAAACTCTTCGAGATGGATGGCATCAAACTGACGTTCACGGAGGAAGCTCTCGATTTCATCGTCGACAAGGCCATCGAGTACAAACTCGGTGCCAGAGGACTCCGCTCCATTGTGGAGAATGTCATGATGGATGCCATGTTTGACATGCCTTCCAAAAAGAAAAAGACGTTTGAGGTCTCCCTCGAATACACTAAGAGTCAACTTGATAAGGCGCATCTGCAAAGCCAGGCCTGATACAGGCCTGGTTGGGTAGAATATCTGATAACAAACGAGAACACACACATGCCAAAAGATGTTAACCTAAACGCACAACTGAAAAGATTCTTTGGTTTCGATAAATTCAAAGGCGACCAGGAAGCCATTATACGTAATGTATTGGATGGCAACGACACCTTCGTGCTTATGCCCACGGGAGGAGGAAAGTCGCTTTGCTATCAACTTCCCTCTCTCTTGATGGAAGGAACAGCCATCGTAATCTCTCCACTGATCGCGTTGATGAAAAACCAGGTGGATGTCATCAACGGGATGAGTGAGAGTGATGGCGTAGCCCATTATCTCAATTCCTCACTCAACAAAGCCGCCATCGACCAGGTGAAGGCCGATATTGTGGAGGGGAAAACCAAACTGCTCTATGTGGCACCGGAATCTCTCAACAAGGACGACAACGTGGAATTCCTCAAAACGGTGAAAATATCGTTCTATGCGATAGATGAGGCTCATTGTATCTCGGAGTGGGGACATGATTTCAGACCGGAATACCGGAATATCCGGCCAACTATTCAGCGAATCGGTGAGGCGCCGGTCATTGCGCTGACCGCAACAGCCACCGACAAGGTGCGTACCGACATAAAGAAAAATTTGGGTATCAACGATGCGAAAGAATTCAACAGTTCTTTCAATAGACCTAACCTCTATTACGAGGTGAGGCCCAAAACCAACGAAATCAATAAGCAGATTATCCGGTTCATCAAACAGAATGCCGGAAAGAGCGGCATTGTCTATTGCCTGTCAAGGAAAAAAGTGGAGGAACTGGCCGCCGACCTTTGTGCCAATGATATCAGGGCCGCAGCCTATCATGCAGGACTCGACTCTGCCAAACGTTCTGAGACACAGGATGACTTCCTCATGGAACGTATTGATATCATCGTGGCTACCATTGCCTTCGGTATGGGTATCGACAAGCCGGATGTCAGGTTCGTCATCCATTATGACATCCCTAAGAGTTTGGAGGGATATTACCAGGAAACAGGACGTGCAGGACGAGACGGCGGAGAAGGAAAGTGCATTGCTTTCTATTCCTATAAAGACCTTCAGAAATTAGAGAAATTCATGGAAGGAAAGCCTGTGGCCGAACAGGACATCGGCAAGCAATTGCTGCAGGAAACTGCCGCCTATGCCGAGTCGTCGATGTGCCGCAGGAAAATGTTGCTGCACTATTTCGGCGAGGAGTATGACCGTGACAATTGCGGCAATTGCGACAACTGCCTGCACCCGAAGACCAAGATTGAGGGGCGCGACCAGTTGCTCATCGTGTTGGAGGCTGTGGCTGCCGTCAAGGAAAATTTCAGAGCAGAATATATCATAGATTTCGTAAAAGGCCGTGCCACCGACGATATCGTCTCCCATAAGCACAACCAGTTGGAAGAGTTTGGAGCCGGAGAGGACGAGAACCCCAAATTGTGGAATCCGGTTATCCGTCAGGCTCTTTTAGCCGGCATGCTCAAAAAGGACGTCGAGAACTATGGACTGTTGAAACTCACGGCGGCAGGCAAACGCTTCATCAAGTCGCCACATTCCTTCATGATTGTGGAGGATACGGAATTCAAGGACGATTATGATGATGAGAGCATGGATGGTGCCGGAGCTCTCGACCTTGAGCTTTATGCCATGCTTAAGGACCTTCGCAAGAAATTGGCTCAAAAAGTGGGTGTTCCCACTTATGTGGTCTTCCAGGACCAGTCTCTCGAACAAATGGCCACCATGTATCCAGTCACCCTGCAGGAACTTCAGAACATACAGGGCGTGGGTGCCGGAAAAGCCAAAAGATACGGACAGCCTTTCTGCGACCTCATCAAACGGCATTGTGAGGAGAATGAGATTGAGAGACCCGAGGAACTGAGGGTAAGGACTGTGGCGAAAAGGTCGATGCTCAAAGTGCAGATAATTCAGAGTATCGACAGGAAAATCGATTTGGAGGAAATAGCACGCGCACAGGGACTTGACTTCGAGGACCTGCTTACCGAAATAGAGGGCATCGTATACAGCGGCACCCAACTCAATATCGATTACTATCTCGAGGATGTGATGGACGAGGACCATATCGATGATATCTATGAGTATTTCCGTGAAAGCGATACCGATGACATCGATGCTGCCATAGAGGAACTGGGTGACGATTACTCTGAGGAGGATATCCGCTTGGTAAGGGTCAAATTCTTCTCAGAAATGGCCAATTAAGCCACCATGTGCAGGTAAAGACAAGTCGCGGTGACTTTTCTCTATCGCGTTAAATCGTATTAATAAAACAAGAAAAAAGCACAAACCGCCCTAAATGTGAATTATTATTGCTAATTTTGCACGCAATAAATTCACATCTTATGCCATCATTTGTTGCCGATAAAATCGTTATGGACGGTCTGACTTTTGACGACGTCCTTCTTATCCCAGCCTATTCAGAGGTCCTTCCAAGGACCGTGGAGCTGAAAACCATGTTCTCAAGGAACATACAGTTGAACATTCCTTTTGTCACCGCTGCCATGGACACCGTAACGGAGTCGGCCATGGCTATTGCCATTGCGCGCGAGGGTGGAATCGGGGTGATCCACAAAAACATGACCATTGACGAACAGGCCCGACAAGTGGCCATCGTGAAAAGGGCTGAAAACGGAATGATCTATGACCCTGTCACTATCAGGCAGGGAAAGACTGTGGAGGATGCGCTCCGCATGATGACCGAATACCACATCGGAGGAATCCCTGTGGTGGATGAGGAAAACCACTTGGTGGGTATCGTTACCAACAGGGACCTGAGATTCGAGCTGCACCACGAACGGCTCATCGATGAGGTCATGACCAAGGAACATCTCGTCACCACAGACCAACAGACCGACCTGGCTGCCGCCGCACAGATTCTGCAGGAAAACAAAATCGAGAAACTACCCGTGGTTGACAAGGACAACCACCTGGTGGGACTCATCACCTATAAGGACATCACCAAGGCTAAAGACAAGCCCATGGCCTGCAAGGACGATAAGGGCCGCCTCCGTGTGGCTGCCGGCGTAGGAGTTACTGCCGACACCCTCGACCGCATGCAGGCTTTGGTCAATGCTGGTGCCGATGCTATTGTCATTGACACTGCTCACGGACACTCAAAATCTGTCGTGGAAAAACTGGTGGAGGCCAAAGCCGCATTCCCCAATGTCGATATCGTCGTTGGAAACGTGGCAACCGGCGAGGCCGCAAGAATGCTCGTCGAGCATGGTGCCGATGCCATCAAGGTGGGCATAGGTCCTGGTTCCATCTGCACCACACGCGTCGTGGCTGGCGTTGGCGTACCTCAATTGAGTGCTGTTTATGACGTCTATTCCGCTCTGAAGGGCACAGGTGTTCCCCTCATCGCTGATGGCGGACTCCGCTATTCGGGTGATGTGGTGAAGGCCATCGCCGCAGGAGGCAGTTGCGTCATGATTGGCTCATTGGTGGCCGGAACCGAGGAAAGCCCAGGAGATACCATTATCTTCAACGGAAGAAAATTCAAGAGCTATCGCGGCATGGGTTCGCTCGAGGCCATGGAAAACGGCTCGAAAGACCGTTATTTCCAGTCAGGTACAAAAGAGGCCAAGAAACTGGTTCCAGAAGGTATCGCAGGACGTGTACCCTACAAAGGCACCGTCCAAGAAGTGGTTTACCAACTTGTAGGCGGCTTGCGCTCCGGTATGGGCTATTGTGGAGCTGCCAATATCGATAAACTCCATGAAGCCAAGTTCACCCGCATTACCGCAGCAGGTGTGATGGAGAGCCATCCACATGACATTACTATAACCAGTGAGGCTCCCAACTATTCAAGACCAGAATAATACAATCATAAGGCAATGAGACTGAAAACTTTGATAGCAATGCTCATCGTGGGCACATCGGCCTTTGCACAGTCCGACCCCATAGTGATGACCATCAACGGCACTCCTGTGACCCGTTCCGAGTTTGAATACTCCTACAACAAGAACAACTCAGAAGGCGTCATCGACAAGAAGACGGTCGATGAATATGTCGACCTGTTCATCAATTACAAACTCAAGGTGGCTGCTGCTCTCGACGCTCATCTGGATACCATGCAGTCGTTCAAGAAAGAGTTCGCACAATACCGCGACCAACAGGTGCGTCCTGCATTCATCACCCAGGAGGATGTGGAGAAAGAAGCTCGTGAGATTTATGACCGCACCCAGCATATTGTCGACTCGCTTGGTGGCCTGTCCAAAGCCTCTCATATCCTCATCTCTGTGGGGCAGAAAGCAACGGATTATGAGCGAAATCAAGCCAAACTGCGCGCCGACTCAATTTATTATGCCATTCAAAACGGCAGCGATTTTGCAGAATTGGCTACCAAATTTTCCGATGACAAGGCGTCTGCTAAGAATGGTGGTGACCTGGTGGAGTGGATTCAGCCGGGACAGACTGTTCAGGAATTTGAAACAGCTCTCCTTGCACTGAAAAAGGGAGAAGTAAGCCGTCCTGTACAGTCTCCTTATGGATATCATATTATCAAACTTCTCGACAAACGCAATTTCTTCCCTTATGACTCTCTGCGCACGGATATCATCACGTTCATCGACAGAAGAGGCATCCGCGACCGTATCATCGACGAGAACATTGAAAATGCTGCAAAAAATAGCCAGATTTCCAAGCAACAGCTGATGGAAAACAAGGCTGAAGAGATGGCAAAAGAGGATTCTGACTTGGCCAATCTTATCCGCGAATATCACGATGGACTGTTGTTGTATGAAATCAGCAACAAACAGGTATGGGAGAAAGGTGCCAAGGATGAGGAAGGACTGAAAAAATATTTCAAGAAAAACAAGAAACGTTATACATGGGACAGCCCACGCTTCAAAGGCATGGCTTATCATGTGAAAGATGCTGCCGATGTAAAGGCCGTGAAGAAATGTGTCAAGGGCGTTCCCTTCGACCAATGGGCCGACAAGCTCCGTACTACCTTCAATGCTGATTCTGTGAAACGCATCCGCGTGGAAAAGGGAATCTTCAAATTGGGTGACAATGCTCTTGTCGACAAAACCGTCTTCAAGAAAAAGGATGTCACAGTGACTCCTGTCAAGGACTATCCCATTGATGCCACCTACGGCAAAGTACTCAAGAAACCTAAAGAGTACGGAGATGTCAGGGGACAGGTGGTCGCCGACTATCAAGATCAGTTGGAAAAAGAATGGGTAGCTCAACTTCGTGAACGTTATCCTGTTAATGTCAACAAAGATGTGCTGAGCACCGTCAACAAACATTAAGATTATGAACAAACTGCGCCTCTTGGCTTTGGCCGGTGTCTCTTTGATGCTCGTTCCACTGAGCGCTGCTGCATGGCAGGTAGCACTCCATTCTGAGGGTGATGCCACGCCAACCGACTCCACTGCTACGGAAACGGCATCTATCAATCCTGTAAGCATCATCGATGAGGTAGTGTGGGTTGTAGGTGATGAGCCAATTTTGAAATCCGATATCGAGGCAACCAGATTACAGGCCGAGGCAGAGGGTATGAGATGGGAGGGCAACCCTGATTGTGCTATCCCAGAGCAAATCGCTGTGCAGAAACTTTTCCTCCATCAGGCCGCTATCGACAGTATTGAAGTCACAGAGACAGAAATCTCGCAAAGTATTGAGGACCAGATCAATTACTGGATACAACTGGCTGATGGCTCCAGGGAAAAACTGGAAGAATACCGCAAGATGACCATTTCGCAAATGCGTCAGCAGATGCACGATGAGTTCAAAAACCGCGACCTCATCCAGAAGATGAAGCAACAGCTCGTAAAGGATATCAAGGTGTCACCCGCAGAGGTGAGAACTTATTTCAGAAATCTTCCCGAAGACAGCATCCCCATGGTGCCTACTACCGTTGAGGTGCAGATTATTACTAAGGAGCCCCATGTCACCACAGAAGAGATTAACAGAGTGAAGGATGCTCTACATGAGTATACCGACCGTATCAACCGTGGCGAGACTACTTTTGCCACCTTGGCCCGTCTCTATTCTGAGGACGGCGCAGCAAGACAGGGTGGTGAGTTGGGTTTCACACCTAAAGCGGCTCTTGACCCTGCCTTTGCTAATGTGGCATTCAACCTGACAGATCCCAAGAAGATATCCAAGATTGTGGAAACGGAGTTTGGCTTCCATATCATTCAGTTGATTGAGAAACGAGGCGACCGAATCAATGTGAGGCATATCATCCTCAAACCACGCATCACCCAGGAGGCCAAGACAAAGGCTTCGGAGTTTCTTGACTCTATCGCCAGCAATATCCGTGAGGGTAAATACACCTTCGATGACGCTGTTTATGTCTCCGATGATAAAGATACCCGTAGCAACCATGGATTGATGGCCAATAACCCCGACCCTCAGACGCGTACCTCCAAATTCCGTATGCAAGACTTGCCTACCGAAGTGGCCCGTATGGTGGAGACGCTTCAGGTGGGAGAGATTTCCAAACCTTTCGAGATGATCAACAGCAAGGGAAAAACTGTCTGTGCGATTATCAAGTTGAAGAGTAAGGTGGATAGTCACAGGGCAATCATCACGGAGGATTTCCAGACGATGAAGGATGTGGTGCTCGCCAAACGGCGCGAACAGGTGCTCAATGAGTGGGTAGCCAACAAAATCAAGAATACCTACGTGAGAATGAACGACCGGTATAAAGACTGCAACTACCAATACAAAGGTTGGGTGAAATGATAGTCAAGACAAGGCATATCAATGACCACGGGCACAGAATCTTCATTATCGCGGTTCTGTGCCTGTTTGCCCTATGCCTTGCCTCTCCTGCCCAGGCTCAGAAAAAAAAGGGCAAGAGCAAGCGGCCTGTGGATGAGCGTATCTATCTCGACCATGCCGACTCGCTTTATTACAATGAGTACAAACAGCATGACACACAAATTGTCCGCGGTCATGTGAAGTTCCGCCATCACGGTGCCACGCTGTTTTGCGACAGTGCCTACTTCAAACAGAAGGAAAATACGTTTCATGCATTTGGCCATGTGAGGATGCTGCAGGGGGATACACTTGAAATCCTTTGCGACACAGCATTCTACGATGGCAGGGCGGATGCGGAGATGGTCCATGCTATCCACAATGTGGTGGTGAAACACCGCAAGACCTCAGAACTGCATACCGACAACCTTATTCTTGATAGGAAATTCGATATTGTCTACTACGATCAGGGTGGCAATTATGCCGACCGTGCCAAGGGCATGACACTGAGCAGCGACTGGGGAAAATACAACCTCAACACCAAGGAGGCTGAATTTTTCTATGATGTCACGCTCAAGACAAAATCGCATGTCATCACGACGGATACCTTATTTTATTATTCAAAAGACGAACGGGCGCATGTCGTAGGTGGACGAACGCTGATGGGGACTGATGGAAGCAGAAAAGGGTGGACCAAGTCGAAAATTCATTCCATCAAAGATAATTACGACGTGGAAACCACCAATTGTTTTTTCTTTGTCAATACCGAAAAGACACAGCTCTTCGACAACTCCACCATTGCCACGGATACCCGGACCATCTCGGGCGACAGTCTTTTCTATGACAGCAATACTAAGGTGAGCCATGGTTACGGAAAGGTGGACTATGTAGATACAAAAAACCAAAACCGGCTGATAGCCAATACGGTGGAATATGATGAAACGACAGGACGGGGTATGGCCACTCGAAATCCTGTGTTCATCGACTTCTCACAAAAGGATACGCTCTATTTGCATGCAGATACCATACGTATCGAGACATTCTTTATCAATACCGACTCCACCTACCGGAAAGTTCATTGCTACCGCAAGGTGAGGATGTTCCGGGAAGATGTGCAGGCCGTGTGCGACTCCATGGTCATCTGCACCCTCGATTCCACCTTAACCATGTATGGAGATCCCATCGTATGGAATTTGGGACGGCAACTGCTGGGCGACAGTATCCGGGTGTTTGCCAATGACTCTACCATCCGCGAGGCCAACATCATGTCGCATGCATTGTCCATAGAGATGATGGACGATTTAGAGCATCCTGGAAAAGTGTATTACAACCAGGTGGCCTCGAAAGTCATGAATGCCTATTTCATCGACGGGAAAATCCGTCAGAGCGATGCCATCGGAAGCGTACAGACGGTTTATTACCCCGTTGAGGACCGGGACTCATCCCTTGTGGGACTCTTCTATCTGGAAACCGACACCATGAGGATGTTTATGACACCTGAACGGAAAATGGAGAAAATATGGGCCTCGAAATCCGATGGCGTGCTTTATCCCATGACGCAAATACCACCAGGACAGGATTTCCTTCAAAATTTCGGATGGTACGAATATATCCGGCCGACAGACAAGGACGATATTTACTTCATTCCTGAAAAGCATACAAGGAAGACGTCCTCTCCTGCTCCCTCACATGGCTCTGCCAAGGCGCTTGTGAGAAGAACCAGGCCAGCTCAATAGCCTTTACTCACTATAATAAAAGAATTTAGAAGAAATGCCAGATATTATCCAACTGTTGCCTGATTCCGTAGCCAATCAAATCGCTGCCGGCGAGGTGATTCAACGGCCTGCCTCCGTGGTGAAGGAATTGATGGAGAATGCACTCGATGCCGGTGCCCATGAGATACATGTCATGATCACAGACGCAGGGCGTACTGCCATCAAGGTAGTAGACGACGGTTGCGGTATGTCGGCCACAGATGCACGATTGGCTTTTGAGCGGCATGCTACTTCCAAAATACGAAAAGCCAGCGACCTGTTCGATTTGCATACCATGGGGTTCCGTGGTGAGGCATTGCCTTCCATCGCCGCCGTGGCACAAGTGACGCTCACCACCCGTACTCAAAACGATGAGGTGGGCACCTCTGTCACCATCCATGGGTCGCGTTTCCAGGGGCAAGAACCCGTGGCCTGTCCACAAGGTAGCCAGTTCCTGGTGGAAAACTTGTTTTACAATGTGCCAGCAAGAAGGAAATTCCTGAAATCCAATTCTACCGAACTATCCAATATTCTGACGGCCTACGAGCGTATTGTGCTGGTCTATCCTTCTGTGGCTTTCACATTACACAGCAACGGAACAGAAATATCCAATCTGCCGGCGGCGGGATTGAGGCAAAGGATTATCGATGTGTTCGGGCGGAAACTCAACCAAGACCTGCTGCCTGTCTCGGTGGAGACATCGCTGTGCACGATTTCGGGCTTTGTGGGAAAACCGGAGTCGGCACGCAAGAAAGGTGCACACCAGTTCTTTTTCGCTAACGGGCGGTATATGCGACATACCTATTTTGCCAAAGCAGTGATGGCGCCATTTGAGCGTTTGATTCCACAAGGCGAGCAAGTGCCCTATTTCCTCTATATCGATGTCGACCCGGCTGATGTTGATGTCAATATCCATCCAACCAAGACAGAAATCAAATTTGAGAACGAACAGGCGATATGGCAAATGCTTATGGCGGCTGTCAAGGATGCCGTAGGCAAATTCAGCGAAGTGCCATATATTGATTTCGACACGGTGGGAAAACCTGATTTCCCTATTGCTGGAGGAGACACTGCCTCCGGCATGCCTGTTGTCCGGACCAATCCGCAATATAATCCCTTCAACGAAACACGGGCTAAACGCTCAGCACCCGTTGATAAGCATTGGGAGGATCTTTTCCCGAAACAAGATTTGTCCGATGAACAACAACCCGGACTTTTTGACCAGGAAGAGGAGAACGTGGAAACCGCTGCTGATATCATCGCAGAGAAGTCACCCTCGCATTACCAGTATAAAGGAAGATATATCATGACTGCCGTTAAGTCGGGACTGATGATTATCGACCAGCACCGCGCACATCTGCGTGTACTCTACGAGGAATATCTGGAAAAAATGAAAAACCATAAGTGGCATTCCCAAACCATGTTGTTCCCCGAAATAGTGAGGTTTTCACCCACACAAGCTAATGTGGTCAACACCATCATGCCCCAGCTCACAGAGGCAGGATTCAATATCTCTGACTTGG
>CACXDY010000039.1 GCA_902766505.1 uncultured Prevotellaceae bacterium | reverse complement strand
TCTGAACCGTTGGAATCAACAGACGCTCGTCGGGGGAGTGAACACCGCGCAATGTCGGGCCAAATGATACCATATCCATGTTGGGATAACGCTCTGAGAACAAACCGCACTCAAGTCCTGCGTGGATGCCAAGCACCTTCGGGTCTTTGCCAAACAACTTCTTGTAGGTGTCTACGACAATCTTGGTCAACTGGCTGTTGGGATTCATCTTCCAGGCCGGATAGCCGTCGCCTTGCTCTATCTCGGCACCTGCCAGTTGGAACTGAGCTTTCACCGTGTTGGCCATGTTGCGGAGGTTGCTCATCACATTGGAACGCTGGCTGGCTACCACAGTCACTACGTCGGCCGAAGATTGTACACTGGCCACATTGCTGCTGGTTTCCACCAACCATGCCAATTCCTCGTCTTGACACATGGTGAGAATGCCATTGTCGAGGGCCTGGAGAGAGCGGATAAGGTTCGTGGACGTCGATGCTGGAAGTACAGACTCGGCGTCGGTACTCTCCAGGGCGAATACCATGGTCGTGTCGGTCACATGGAATTCCTCCTCCACATCATGGGCGAAAATGTTCCACGCTGCCTTCACCTCCTCTTTCTTGTCGAACGGAACGGCGAAGACCACCACACCGTCGCGGGGGATAGCATTGTGCATCTTGCCTGAGTTGAACTGGGCCAGGCGGATGCCGTATTGCTCATTCATCGAGTAGAGGAAGCGGGCAAGTATCTTGATGGCATTGGCGCGTTTCTTGTTGATGTCATCACCGGAATGACCGCCGTTGAGACCCTTCAGGGAGGCTTTCATGAAAAACAGACCCTCGGGGGCTGCCTCACGCTCAAAACGGAAATGGGCATGGGTGGTGATGCCGCCGGCACACGACACGAAAATCTGTCCTTCATCCTCAGAGTCGAGGTTGATGAGCATGTCGCCCGACATGAAACCTGCCTGAAGACCAAAGGCTCCGGTAAGGCCCGTCTCCTCGTCACGGGTGAACAGGCACTCGATAGGACCGTGCTCGATGTCATCACTCTCCAGGATGGCCAGTTCGATGGCTATACCGATGCCGTCGTCTGCACCCAGTGTCGTGCCGCGCGCTTTCAGCCACTCTCCGTCGACATAACTCTCTATGGGGTCGGTCAGGAAGTTAATCTCATGGTCTACAAGTTTGTCGCATACCATGTCCATGTGGCTTTGTAAAACCACGGTCGGGCGGTTCTCATATCCTGGGGTGGCTGGCTTGCTGCTAAGCACATTGCCGGTGTCGTCCACTTTAGTGGGAAGGCCTAAGCGCTTGCCGAATTCTACCAGATATTCTATCATCTTTTCCTCGTGCTTGGAAGGACGGGGAATGGTGTTGATCTTCGCAAACTGGTCGAACACGCACTTAGGGGTAAGTTCTGATTTTTCCATGTTTTTCGATACTTTATTTATAATTATTTATAGGGTTGATGCGTTTTTTTCTTACTCTATGTTTGTCATTACCAACATTTTTACTATCTTTGTGGCGCAATGAGTCGAATGAGCAACTACTGTGGCTCATGTGACTGCAAAGATAAGAAAAAATGGTCAAAACTCTTGCTTTTAGCGTGATTATTATTGCGATTGCTGCAATATTGCTCGCTGTCAAGTTGATTTTAAAGCGCAATGGGAAGTTCTCGTCCTTCCATATTCATGATAGTAAGGCCATGCGTGACAGGGGAATTCACTGCGTCATCGACCAGGACCGGGAACAGCGCAAACGAAAGAATGCCGTCTCTGAAAAATCAAAACGGTAATGAGATAGTCAATAAGGAAATGTATATATAATTCTAATTCGGTTCGAAATATGAAAATACGCAATGTTCAGAGCACGATTGTCACGATACTCGTTATCGTCTTCGTCATCATCTTTTTCTGGCTCGTGAAAATTCGCTGACCTCTCGCGTCTCGGATTTTTCATTTCTTAATACTTATTTTTTTGTTATTAGGTAGGTTTGTGCTATCTTTGCACCGTTTTAGCCGCATGGGCAAGCCGGGTATGGCTGAAATCCCTGTGGCTGCAATTATTGTGATATTTTAATTACATTCCATAATCTATAATGAATAAGAAAAATCTTTTCCGCACAATGGCTGCCGCTACTATCGCAGCCCTTGCGATGACTGCATGCAATGACGCTGCCAAAATGGACGAAAAACCTCAAGCAGCACAACCCAGTGAAAGTGGACAACTCAAAATCGCCTTCGTAGAGGTCGATTCTATCATGTCCCAATACAATTTCTGCAAGGACTACTCCAAAATACTGGAGAAACGCGGCAACAACATTCAAAGTGCCCTGGCCTCACAAGAGAAAAATCTTGAGGCTGCACTCCGCAACTTCCAAAACAAGGCTCAGAACAACGGATTCACAAGCCAGCAGGAATATGAGAGCCAGCAGGCTGCCATCCAGCGCCAGCAAGAGCAGTATGTGGCTTCACGTGACAGACTCGCCGCTGAACTGCAGACACAGACAGAGAAGTTCAACGAGGCTCTTCACGACAGCATTGAGCACTTCATCGCTGTATACAACAAGGATAAGAAATTCTCTCTCATCCTCACCAAGCAGGGCGACAATATCCTTTATGGTGACAAGGCTCTCGACATCACTGCCGAGGTGGTAGCCGGACTCAACAAGGCTTACAAATCGAAACCTAAAGAGGAGGAGAAGAAAAAATAGTCTGACAGGCCAACCTGCGCAACATGACACGCAAGCAGCGATACGAACTTATCCTCGACTTTTTCAGGGATGAAATGCCTGAAGTAGGAACGGAACTGCAATTCGTCACGCCTTTTCAATTGCTTGTCGCCACCATGTTGAGCGCACAGTGCACAGACAAAAGAGTCAACGAGGTCACACCTAAACTCTTTGAGCGTTTCCCAAATCCTGAAACCATGGCTCTGGCTGAGCCGGATGAGGTGTTGCTTTATGTGAGTAGTGTGTCCTATCCCAATTCAAAGGCGCGCCATCTTGTCGAGATGGCGCGTATGCTTGTCAACTCATTTGACGGAAAGGTGCCCGACAACCATGACGACTTGCTGAAACTGCCCGGCGTGGGACAGAAAACGGCCAATGTCGTGCAGGCTGTGGCTTTTGGGCAAAGTACGATGGCGGTGGATACTCATGTGTTCCGAGTCAGCCGTAGATTGGGACTGGTGGCCCGCACCGACAATACTCCGCTCAAAGTGGAGAAAAGACTCTTGAACTATATCCCGGCTGATGATATTCCAAGGGCTCATCATTGGCTGCTCTTGCACGGACGGTATGTTTGCACAAGCCGGAAACCAAAATGCGAAAAATGCCCGTTCGTGGATTTCTGCCCTCAATTGATGGACGACGACAAAATCTGACCGACGATGAACACTTCGTTGATTCTGCAATTTCTCAAGGATGTGGCGGCCAACAACAACCGTCCTTGGTTTCAGCAGCACCGCAATGATTATTTGGAGGCAAAGAAGGAGTTTGAGCGTGGTGTGGCCGAGGCCATCACACGGATTGTGAAGTTCGACCCTTCAGTAGCCCATATCACCGTGGCTGATACCGTCTACAGGTTTTACCGCGATACGCGTTTCTCTCCCGACAAATCTCCCTACAAACGTCATTTTGGTGCCTATATCGCTGCCCATGGCAAGAAATCTCTTCATGGAGGATATTACTTGCACATCGAACCGGGACAGTGTATGTTGGCCTGCGGCAACTACTATCTGCCCACCAACATCCTGACGGCCTGCCGCAATGAAATCATGGGCAACGAGGAGGAGTGGCTGCGGTGTGTGGAATCTCCCGATTTTATCCGACTCTTTGGAAAACCAGGACAGTATAAGGAGGAAGAACCCCAGGGGTTCGGACTGTCACTGCTCAAGACTTGTCCTGCTGGCTTCCCGCGCGATTATGCCTATTTGGAATACTTGCGCATGAAGGACTTCTGCTGCTGGCATAGGGTCGACGACAATTTCTTCGAGGGAGAGGCATGGCTCGACACCATGGCGGATGTTTTCTCGGTGGCAAAACCGATGATGGATTTCGTCAATGCGGTCATTGATGATTACGAATAGAAAAAACTGAAAAAATCGGAATAAGAGTGTACAACTTATTCCGATTTTTTCTATCTTTGCCATAGTAATTCTTTGTTAAACCTTATTACTTTACGTTTATGAAAATAGGTATTCCAAAAGAGATTAAAAACAATGAGAACCGGGTGGGCATGACACCCGCTGGTGTGGGCGAACTTGTGCGTCATGGGCACGAGGTGTTTGTGCAACATACGGCAGGAGAGGGGAGTGGCTTCCCCGATGCACAGTATGAAAAAGCCGGAGCTAAAATCCTTCCTACCATTGAGGAGACTTATGCAGTGGCTGACATGATTGTTAAGGTCAAGGAACCCATTGAACCTGAGTATAAACTGGTGAAGAGAGGCCAGATTGTCTTCACCTATTTCCATTTCGCATGCGACAAACCGCTCACCGACGCCATGATAGAGAGCGGTGGCGTATGCATCGCTTATGAGACTGTACAGTTGCCCGACCGTTCACTGCCATTGCTCATCCCTATGAGCGAGGTTGCAGGACGTATGGCTACCATCAACGGAGCATATTACCTGCAGAAGACCAAGGGCGGAAAGGGCAAATTGATTTGCGGCGTGCCGGGAGTGAAACCTGCAAAGGTGCTCGTGTTGGGCGGTGGCGTCGTAGGCCAGGCTGCCGCACGCGTGGCTGCCGGCATGGGGGCTCAGGTGGTCATCACCGATATCTCCCTGCCTCTGCTGAGAAGACTATCGGCCGAGATGCCGGCCAACGTGCAGCCAGTCTATTCCAACAGGCACAATATCGAGCGCGAACTGCCCGATGTCGACATCATCGTCGGGTCGGTGCTCATTCCTGGCGACAAGGCTCCACGTCTTATCACGCGCGACATGCTCAAGATGATGCAACCGGGAACCGTACTCGTCGATGTGGCCATCGACCAGGGTGGATGCTTTGAGACTTCTCACCCCACCACACATTCCGACCCTGTCTACATGGTCGACGACATCGTTCATTATGCCGTGGCCAATATACCGGGAGCAGTGCCCAACACGTCGACCATCGCACTGACCAATGCCACCCTTAAATATGCCATACAACTGGCTGACAAGGGATGGAAAAAGGCTTGCCGCGACGACAAGGCGCTCTACCTTGGCTTGAATGTTGTTGAGGGAAAGGTCACTTTCAAGGCTGTCGCCGATGTATTCGGATTGCCTTATGAGCCGGTGGAACTCTAAGAAATGACATGACTATACACAAACAGGGGGTGTGCAAAGGCACACCCCCTGTTTGCTCTTTATCTACAACGGTCATTTACTGTTTGTTGGGAAACGCTTTCTTCAGACGTTTATACTCTTTCTTCGTCAGACGCATGAACGAACCGTGTTGGGGAGCCGTCACACCCAGAATGTCTACCGGGTCGGAGAAATTGCGCAGATATTTGTCTGCCTTGCAGATGCGGTAATGCTTGGGATTCGAGGAGTATTCAATATAGGCTACCCGCCAGGTGTCATCGCCGATGAGTTGGAAGGCGGATGAACCCTCGCAGCGCTTGTTGCCCTCAAAACTGACATAGTCGTCTTCCACAGGAGCACTCCAGGGACCTGTCAGTTTCTCTGCCGTCGCAGTGTAGATACCTGGCTTGCCCCCTTCTTTCTTAATCAGCATGTGGTATTTGCCGTCTGATTTCAGGTAGTTGATGTCGGCATCAATAGTGGCATAGCCCCAGTCGAAGAGCAGACGCGGCTTGGTCAGCCGGGTGAACGACTTGTCGGCATATGAGTAATACATCCGGTCGTAGGACTCCTCTGCGCGGTTCCACAGTGAATAGTAAATCATGTAGCCGCCGCGGCTGCCGTCACTCCAGACATAGTCTGGGTCCCAGAAAATCTGTGGCGCCCACACGCGGTTGATGGTCGCATAGTTTTTGTAGGGGTCGGGCGAGGAAGGGTCGCAGAAAATGGAAGCTCCCTTGCGGAAGTCAAAGGTCACCGACTCCCACTTCACCATGTCGCGGCTGCGGAGCAGGTCGATGCCGTAGTTGTTCCATTCCTTGGATTTGCGGACGCACATGTCCGTGGTTACCATCACGTAACCTTTCCCGTCGTAGGAGCGGCAGATAAAGGCATCGCGTGTGCCGCCCTCTATGCGGGCATGCTCTTCTGGGTCGAACACGGCATTGCCGTCGTTCAGGTCCTCATAATGATAGCCGTCGCGGCTGAGGGCGTAGGCGGTATATTCACCGCGGTCGCTCATGTGGCAATACAGATAGCCGTACTTGCCTTTTTGCAGGTTTTGGGCTTGGACTCCCAAAGATAGGGCGGCCAGAATGGCCAACAGGTGAATTCTT
>CACXDY010000038.1 GCA_902766505.1 uncultured Prevotellaceae bacterium | reverse complement strand
GGAGCGTCGGCGATGGTCATGATGGTGCCATCGATGAACGAGTCCACTTGATAGGTGTCGTGGTGGGGGATATACAGGTCGTCGCCGTGCACTTCAATGGTGATGCCTAAGCGGCGGAAAGCGTCGGGGATGATGCCGAGGTTCTGGAGCGACACGTTTTTGATGATGATGCCGTCGCCCACCATGGCGGCCATTCCGATGAACGAACCTACCTCAATCATGTCGGGGAGCACCGTGTGGGTGGCTCCGTGCAATTCCTTCACACCCACGATGGTAAGCAGGTTAGAGGAGATGCCGCTGATGTTGGCTCCCATGGCATTGAGCAGATGGCACAATTGCTGGATATAGGGCTCGCAGGCGGCATTGTAGATGGTGGTGACACCCTCTGCACATACGGCAGCCATGATGATGTTGGCCGTGCCGGTGACGGATGCCTCGTCGAGCAACATATAGGTGCCGACCAATTTGTCGGCGGTCAACTCATAGACATCGCGGCCGGGGATATGGCGAAGTCGGGCACCCAGATGGCGGAATCCCAGGAAGTGGGTGTCGAGACGGCGGCGTCCTATCTTGTCGCCGCCAGGCTTGGCCACCACGGCACGGTGGAAACGTGACAACAGCGGGCCGAACATCAGCACACTGCCACGTAGCGAGGAGCATTTGCGCACAAACTCATCGCTCTCCAAATAGTCGAGTTGAAGGTTGTCGGCCTTGAAGGTGAAGTCGCCCACACCGTTCATTGTCACCGTCACGCCCATGTCTTTGAGCAGCACGATGAGGTTGTTGACATCAAGGATGTCAGGAATATTTTGGATGCGCACCTCCTCGTTGGTGAGCAGGGTGGCGCAGATGACCTGCAGGGCCTCATTCTTGGCACCCTGGGGGGTGATGGTTCCACGGAGGGGATGACCTCCTTCGATGACGAATGACTGCATGGTGTGAACTACTTTTTCTTCTTGCGTTTCTCTGTGAATTCTCTCTCGTTGATTTTCTCAAACACGAATTTCTGCGGGTCGAGTTGGATGACACCATCGGTGAAACGGGCAAGGTCATCCACCACCTTCTCGTCATCGGCGGAGCCATGGCTCCACTGATAAAGGCTGAGTTTCATGTGGTTGGCCGTGATTCGTGTCAGTTCATCACGCTCTGGTCCTGGAGGCATGGTCTTCAGTTGCTCGAAAACCTCGAACAGCATGTGCCCGTAGTGCCTGACGGGTATCTGACTCATCGGATAGCCCATCGGCTCCGGCTTCGAGGCTATCTTGGCGGCCTGGCTTACGTCGCAGGGCCAGTCGATGTCGAGTTGGAAATTGCTCATCAGGGCTAAGTGGTCCCAAAGTTTGTGCTTGTGGTCGGCAGCCTCGCCGCTGTGGGGAAACATACGCTCCATGATGGAGATGATGGTCTCGGCACAACGCTGGCGCTCCTCACGGGTGGGCAGTGTCATGGCGTGGTCCACCATTTTCTGCACTTCGCGGCCATATTCGGGCAACAGCAGTTGCTCGCGTTGGGTATTATAGTCCAATCCTTCTATATTCATTGTTTAATTACTTGGTTTCGGGGTTGTCTCACAGCAAGGGCTTTGAGGCTTTGGCCACAAAATCCTTCAGGTAGAATGGTGTGAAATAGGCCACATCGTCATATTGCTCCATGGCGATGCGCTTTTCCGCTAAGGGAAACATATACCTGGCCAATGGCTTGATATTCTCAATCAGCCGCGCATTGGGATGATTGATGGCTTCCATGCATTTGGCTGCACCGTTGCCGAAGAAATAGACAGGGTGCTGGTCGAGCCAACTGCGGTAAGTGTCGGCATCCACAATGTCGGCCTGAACGTCACGGACAGGACGAAGCGCACGGTCGTAAATGGCGGCATAAACCTCCATGCGCCGGGCGTCGAGCATGGGACACAACAGTGCATCGTCTTCAGGAATCTCACGAAGCAACACGGGTACGGTGAGTACCTGAAGCGTGGGGATTCCTATGAGTTTCAAATCGCGGCCATAGCAGATGCCCTTGGCCATCGACACACCAATGCGCAGACCTGTGTAGGAGCCTGGACCGCAACTCACCGCCACGGCATCGAAGGGGATGGCATGGCTGTCGGCAAACGACATGGCCTCGTCGACAAAAGTGCCGAGCCGCTCGGCGTGGTTGGGACCGCTCAAATCCTCTTCATGATAGATGCAAAGTCCATCCTGGCTGACGGCTACAGAACATGCGTCGGTGCTGGTCTCAATGTTTAAAATACACGACATCTCGGGGAAATATCACTATTCTTATAAATTTGAAATGCAAAAATACGGAATTTTCCCAAGAAATATTTATTTTTGCATGATTTTCTGCTGCTCTTGGGAGTTTTTAAAGTTTTATTGGCTTCTGGCAGGGTAATTTTTATAGTGATTTAACAACTATCTTGGAATGATACAATCAATGACTGGCTTCGGCAAGGCCGTGGCCGTTTTCAAGGAGAAAAAAATCAATGTTGAGGTGAAATCTCTCAACAGCAAAGCTCTTGACCTCTCTACTCGTATTGCACCTCTTTACCGTGAGAAAGAGATGGAAATCAGACAACTGGTCGCCAATATGGTCATCAGGGGAAAAGTGGACTTCTCCATCTGGATTGAGAAGGATGTCAATGCCGATGCTACTCCCATCAATGCATCGTTGATAGAGAATTATTACAAACAAATAAAGAATATTGCCGAGAAAACGGGTATTCCAGAGCCGCAGGACTGGTTCTTCACACTTCTCAGAATGCCGGATGTCACTACCCGCACCGAGGTGGAGGAATTGAGCGACGAGGAGTGGGCGGTGGCCCGAAAGGCTATCGAACAGGCTCTGAACGACTTGGTGAGTTTCCGTAAACAGGAGGGTGCAGCCCTTCAACAACGCTTCGAGGGCAATATCAACTGCATCGCCGAACTGTTGTCCTCCCTGGAGACCTACGAGGAGACCCGCGTGGATAAAATACGGGCGAGAATCGTGGATGCCCTGTCGTCCATTCCCGAGGTGGAATATGATAAAAACCGGTTGGAACAGGAACTGATTTACTATATCGAAAAACTTGACATCAGCGAGGAAAAGCAACGGTTGGCCAACCACCTGAATTATTTCCGTGAGACAATGAACGACGGCCATGGCCAAGGTAAGAAATTAGGTTTCATTGCTCAGGAAATGGGTAGGGAAATCAATACGACTGGGTCAAAGAGCAATCATGCCGAGATGCAGAACATCGTGGTGAAAATGAAAGACCAGTTGGAGCAAATCAAGGAACAGGTGCTGAACGTTCTCTGAAAAATGAAATATGAATTTTGTTGACAAAATATCTAACTATGGGAATTACTAAAACGAAGAAGCCGAAAGGCAAACTCATCATCTTCTCTGCTCCAAGCGGGAGCGGTAAGAGCACCATTATCAACTGGCTCATGCAAGAGCATCCCGAACTCAATCTCTGTTTCTCGGTGAGTTGCACCAGCCGTCCACCGAGGGGTACGGAGCAGAATGGGGTGGAATATATTTTTGTCACTCCCGAGGAATTCCGCCAAAGGATAGAGAATGGCGAGTTCCTTGAGTATGAGGAGGTATACCAGGACCGTTTCTATGGAACCCTTAAGAAACAGGTGGAAAACCAGGCGCGAAAAGGTCAGAACGTGGTGTTCGATGTGGATGTGAAAGGCGGTTGCAACATCAAGAAATATTATGGCGACAGGGCTCTCAGCATCTTCATCCAACCGCCTTCGATTGATGAGTTGAGGAAACGGTTGGAGGGACGTGGGACGGACACCCCCGAGGTGATTGCCGACAGACTGGCAAAGGCCTCCTATGAGTTGACCTTCGCCGACCAGTTCGACCATATTGTGCTCAACGATCATCTGGCGACGGCCGAGGAGAAAACCTATGCCTTGGTCCGTGATTTTATCGAGCAGCAGTAGAATTTTATGAAAATCGGGATTTTCGGCGGGACATTTAATCCCGTGCACAATGGACACCTTGCGTTGGCTTCCTGTTTGTTGCGCCAGGCGAGGTTGGATGAGGTATGGCTGATGGTCACCCCCCAGAATCCCTGGAAGGTGCGCGACGACCTGTTGGATGATGCCCAACGGCTCATGATGACCCAGGCGGCTGTGGAGGATATCCCTGGTCTCGTGGCCAGCGACTATGAGTTTTCCCTTCCCCGTCCTTCTTATACCTGGAACACACTGCAGGCCCTTACCCGTGATTTCCCGGAACATGAGTTCACGTTGTTGGTGGGTGGTGACAATTGGGCGCGTTTCGACCAATGGTATGAGCACGACAAAATTTTGGAGCATCATCCCATCGCTATCTATCCACGGAAAGGTTACAAGGTCGACCGTGCTTCTCTCCCCAAGAATGTCCGTCTGCTCCGCACACGTTTGATAAATGTCAGCAGCACTGAAATCCGGCAACTCGTCAGTGAGGGGAAACCCATCTCTCATCTCGTTCCCGCAAAAGTAGAGGAAATCATCCGTCGCGAAGGGTTTTACACCACCTTCGCTCATCCCCTTCAATAGTTACACTCTGTGGCATCGGTTTGCCAGACACCGCTGTTCTGTCCCCTGGCATGCGGGCTCTCGCCGAGTTTTAATGTAACACACTGATCATTAGTGATTTCCTTTTCATTCTTGTCGTTATTTCCCAACCATCCTAAATCCTTCCTTGTCTTAAGGAAGGACTTCGACCTCTCTCCCAAGGCCCTCTCCCCTGACCAGGGAAGAGGG
>CACXDY010000037.1 GCA_902766505.1 uncultured Prevotellaceae bacterium | reverse complement strand
CATCCAGTTCGACGTTCACCTCAACACGAAGGGGAAAAGAGCGCGCAACATCATCTCACTGGGAATCGGACTTGACTGGAAAATGTTCGGCACCACCAACCACAGTTTTATGAAGGATGAAATGGGAAGGGTGGCGCTTTGTGATTTTCCTGAGGGGAGCAAACCCGACCGTTCCAGGATCCAGGTGTTCAGTCTGTGTTTCCCGCTGCTCTACCAACATCGCTTCGGACATGGTTGGCAAATAGGCATGGGACCTGTCTTCAACTGGAACTGTTATTCAAACATACAGACAGAATATGATAAAGACGAAGACCACTACGAGTTCACACAGAAGCATATCGGCCAGCGAAAATTCACCATCGACTACTTGTTACAGCTCCGTACGCCATTATTACCTGTCTACATGAAATACAGCAACATGAATGTGCTGAAAGATTCCGACGTGAAATTCCACGCCCTTTCTTTTGGGTTATATTTCTAAGAAATTGAAGTTTCGCATTCGCTCAACTTCTTGTAGTTCTGTAACTTCTGAACTCCTCTCAACTTGCTAAAGTTGAGTAAGATAAAAAATAAGTTCTGAAAATAGGAAATCCATCAATGGTGGTTTGGTCTTTATTCAACCATAAGACCCTCAAATGGTCCAATCAAATGCCCCTTTTCAGTTCAATGGCCTCTTTGCCGGTCAGATGTTCAATTTCCATGCGAAGCATCAGCATCCGGTGAAGTCCCTTCTCTATTTCCTTTTGCAAGGCTTCATCCTGATGGGGGTTGTATCGGTTGCCCAACAATCTGGCAGCGGCGAGTTTCTCGTCGGCCTCTTCGATGATGCTGATGTGGCCGAAAGCGATGACACTGCGGAAAAAAGTGGTATACAGTCCGCCATGCACCTCATCCTGGTCGATTACGCAGAAAGAAGCCTTGGCGTGTTTGCGAACAGCATCAATTTTGTGACCTTCTACCGCACTGTGGAAGTAGAGGCAGCCCTTGTGATAGACAAAACTGACAGGCACTGCGTACGGATAATCGTCATCACCCAACAAGGCAAGCGTGCCCGAGGTAGCCCGTTCGAGAATGCTGATACTCTCCTCCTGGGAAAGTTGTTGCCTGTGTCTGCGCATGGGTCTGAAATTGCTCATGATGATATTGTTTTTAGTCCTGCAAAGATACGCTTTTTTTAGGGATTTCACTATTTGATACCGCATTACGTTGGGTAAAAGGAGAAATTTTCATAACTTTGTTCTTCAAACCAAGATAGGATGCGCCTCGGCATAAAAAATGAACTTTCATTTTGTTCTGCTCTCGGCTTTCACTATCATTGTTTTTCAAACGAAGATAGGATGCGCCTCGGCAACTATTATCAAGTCATTACGCAACAGACATTGTACAAAGAAAGATGAAAATCAAAGACCTCATATCCCATCACTGGCAGCCTATCGTTGTGGCTTTGCTGGCCATCGCCGTATTCTGCTTTTGGCTTTTTCTTTATCCTTTTATTCCCGTGGCGAGAGAGACGGCGCTGTTGTTTCTCTGGGACACCAGCTACTTGACCGAACGGCTGGCCATCCCCGGAGGGTTGGCTCAGTATTTGGGTGAATTTGTGACACAATTCTTTCTCAATCCTGTCAATTGCGCCATCGCCTACACCCTTCTGTTTGTAGTGACCCAACTGCTGACATTGAAATTGCTCAGACAGTTTTTCCCGTCATCGAAGTCTCTATATCTGTTTTTGTTCTCCCTGATACCCCCCGTCATTTTGTGGGCAGTGGCCATGTTGCCCCGGGTTCCTCTAACACTCACCATGGCCGTCCTGCTGGTGATGGGTGCCGCATGTATCCTCATGAGCCATTTCGCCAAAAGGGCAAGACTCATCCTCCTCTGTGTGCTGATACCCGTCATGTATTGGCTGGCAGGTCCTGCTGCAATTCTTTTGGTCCTTTGCTGCATCAGATGGATACCCCTGACAGCCACTTTGTTTGCTGCCAGTCTGATAGGTAGTTCGTATCTTGTCCCGTATCCTTTGGAGCAAGTCGCTAAAGGGATTGATTACGTATGGAGTGACGTCAAGCAGGTAGGAACTTATGAGGAGATGGAATGCGATATGCTCATGCGTCAGCAGAAT
>CACXDY010000036.1 GCA_902766505.1 uncultured Prevotellaceae bacterium | reverse complement strand
GTGTTGTGGCAGAAAACCACGGCGAATGTCCACAGGAAAAGTATCAGACCTCGTTCGACGAGTGTGTCATGTATCGTACTGATAACGCCGCCTACGATGCATGCCAGACAGATGACGCTGAGTCCTGGCATCAGCGACTGGATGGTGGGGAATGATGCCCGGTTCGAGAAGGTATAATTGAGAAAGGTGCCGATACCAACCGGGATGATGGTCACAATCAGAATGTTGAGAAACATCCCGATGGTGTCGATTTCAATGATTTCACCTGCTGTAAGCTGCATCAACAGCGGTGTCATTACGGGAGCAAGTAGGGTAGAGGCACATGTCATTCCCACAGAGAAGGCCACGTCGCCATGGCAGAGATACGACATGATATTGCTGGATACTCCACCGGGACAGCAACCTACAAGCAGGATGCCCAAGGCCAATGTCGGCTCCAGACGAAACACATACACCAGCAGGTATGCCACACACGGCATGATGAGGAATTGTGCGCAGGCTCCAATGAAAATGTCCAATGGACGATGGGCAAGAATGCGGAAATCGTTTGTGGTGAGGGTCAGACCCATCGTGAGCATGATGATGCCGAGAATCACGGTCTGCGTCGTACCATGGACCCATACAAAGAGTTGGGGGATGAAAAATGTCAGCAAGGCAATGGCCGTGACAAAAAGGGAGGCATGGGCGGCGAGCTGTCGGCTCAGGTTCTGAAGGGTATGTATCATGTTTCGTTTTTTAAAGCTGCGAAATTAACACTCTTTTTCCCCTTATGCAAATAAAAATGTAAAAAAAGTATTCCGCAATTCTCTCTTGGTGTCTGCTTCGTAGGGTACCAACAAGGGGAATGCCCTGATGTGGCATCCCCCTGCGAGAAAAAAACGATGAAAATATCTGGATATAGTAAGTTATCTTTTTGCCCCCTCTCTTTTACTTTTATTGTTCATCATCATCTTTAAAAAATCGGCCGACGGAATTAGAAATACCTGCGCTCAAATTATTCATGAATCTCATTCTGGCTTTACGTTCGACGGCAAACATTTGTTCTGTGCTCGTCTCATCCTGACTAAAATCCATGTATTCATCTATCTTCATACTCTTGGCCATACCCTCTACGTCCAGATTGTCGGTGCCGATTAGCGTGAAGGTCCAGTTCTGCTCCTTCAACTTCTCAATCAGGTTGCTCACCATCTTTTGTGTCCATTCTTGGGAGCAGTTCTCATAACCGTCGGTGATGATGGTCACAAGCACGTTGTCTTCTTTCCCCACTGTCGCATTCAGATGGGATACGGTCTTGCCGATGGCATCATACAAAGGTGTGGCGGCACATGGATTATATGACTTCCATTTCAAGTCCTTGGTTTCCCTGGCCATGGCATCGTTGTAATGCCATTTCATGTGGTCGCTGTCAAAGGTGACCAGGGTCACATGCTGTTCCAACTCTGGATTTTTCTTTTGCATGGCTCTTACGGTCGATAAGGTTTCGTTCATGCCTTCGAAGGCTTGCTTGCGGATAGTTGACATGGAACCACTCTCGTCTACGATAATCAGATTGAATACTCTTTTCATTTTCTTGTTTTTTTAAAGTGATACATTTTGTGAATTCTCTTTATTATCTTTAAAGACAATCATGGGAAAAAATTAAGTTGGAAAATGATTTTTTTTGTATTTTTGTGGCCTAAATATGAAAAATATGCTCAACGACCAACAGATAATTGATGGATTTAGAAACGGAAATAGCTATATCTACAAGCATTATTTCTATGATTATTGCCAGATGGCCTATTATATGTTCGACAAGAAGTATGGACTCAGTAATAAAGAAAATCTCGACTTCATGTCCCTGGCTCATCAGTATGCTCTATATCTGATGGAACATGACTGGAAACCTCTGGAAGATAGGGCGCCTTCCGTCTCACTCCGTACATGGATGGTCAATGGCTTCCGATATATTGTCCTGGATGCGTTGAAATGGTATAAAAGAGAATATGGCTCCTTGTCTTTTGAAGACTATATCAAATCCTTCGATATCAGCAGCAATTTAAGACTTAACTTCAACAAACTGATTCTTGAGTTAAGTGAAACGATGCATCTCGACAGAAAGTCAAAGTTTATCCTGGTGTCATTGTTGGTCGATGGATTCAAAACCAAGGAGATTGCTGAGCAGTTAGGCATTTCGCCAGCGGCCGTATCACAAAGATTCAATACCTTGAAGGAACAAATCCTCATTCCTTATTTCCATAAATATTTCGATATGGATTTCGATATGGCGGAAGTGATGGATGTCGAAATGGATGGATCAATGATTACACAAAGGCATTTGGATGTAAGTCGCATCACTTTACGTGCAAGTGATGAGATGCAATTTTCTATCGAAAGAGTACCCCATCCTACATCTATGCCTGAACCCAGCTCTAAGCCGGAAACTCTCCGGTCGAAGCTGCGTTATTTATTTAAAAAAGAAAAGAAAGAAGGTTTGGCAAGGAAACGAACGACTCCGGAGTTCATCACTGAGTTGGCTCCAAGTGAGATTTTCGTGTTTGGGAGCAATCTTCGTGGTATCCACGTCGCAGGGGCGGCAAACACTGCCGTTGGCAAATTTGGTGCGGTCATGGGGCAGGGTGTAGGTCTCCAGGGAAGAAGCTATGCTATTCCTACCATGCAAGGCGGGGTAGAGACTATCAGGCCATATGTGGATGATTTTGTACAGTTTGCCTTGAAACATCAAGATTTGACTTTCTTGGTGACGAGAATTGGTTGTGGTATTGCCGGGTTTAACGACAGAGACATGGCGCCTTTATTTGTGCAGGCACATGGCATTGATAACATTATTTTACCGGAAGGATGGTAATATAAATAAAAAAAGCGATGACCTTCTCAGGCGACCGCTTCAAATCTTCAATAGGTATTAGTTTTTTTTAAGGTAAAAAGATTGTTTTCAGGATAACGATGCAAAGGTAAAAGTTTTTTCTCTATGCCCAAAATGTTTTATACAATATTTTTCTAATGTCTCTTGCTGTGTGCCCGCACAATCAAATAATTAACATATTTTAAGCAAAAAATCTATGTAATCGATTGACTTCTCTACAAAAAATGTGAAAATTGACATGTCATAATAGCAATTCCGTACTTTGGTTACAAATGTTGAAATCGAATCTTTTGGGGTCCACGGGAAAAAGAATGCAAAAAAATAGTTAACTTTGTGGCCGTATATCGATGATGCTTATGAAAAAATACTTGATTGTTTTGTTTTCCATGGCTGCTATGCTTTGCCATGCTCAAGGACATAAAACATGTTCTCTTTCTGATGGATGGTTGTTCTCACGCGACAGTGTGGAATGGAAAGAGGTTGCCGTTCCTCATGATTGGGCAATTGCTGGTCCTTTCGACAAGAAATGGGACTTGCAGTTTGTAGCCATCGAGCAGAATGGAGAAAAGGAAAAAACAGAGAAGAGCGGACGCTCAGGGGCACTGCCATGGATTGGTAAGGGTTATTATAAGAAAACCATTGAATTGGATCAGGTTCCCGAGATGGCCCTTCTTTGTTTTGATGGTGCCATGAGCCATCCTGTTGTACGAATCAATGGGATTTACGCTGGCGAATGGGCCTATGGATACAACGCTTTTAGAATCGATGCTTCGAAATGGTTGAGAAAAGGTAAGAACACCATAGAAGTGAGTCTGACCAACCAGGAGGAAAGTAGTAGATGGTATCCCGGAGGAGGTATTTACCGTCCCGTGCAAATGGTTCTCGGACCAAATATGATGGTGGATGATTGGGGAACATTCTTCCATACATTGAGCGTCGGTCCCGAAAAAGCGGTGGTTCGTGTACAGACTGCTGCCTTGGGAAATTTCCAGCAGGGGCAGGTGGCTGTCGACATCACCATCAAGGACCACCGCGGAATGATTGTGGCAGGCTCGCATTCTCCTTTGGACAAACAAGGCGCCTTCCAAGATACTCTTCAGGTGAGAAGGCCGCAACTTTGGTCGCCCGAGTCACCTTATTTATATAATATGGAAGTGAAATTGTATCGCGACCTGAAACTGATTGACGCTTTCGAATCAAAGGTAGGCATCAGAACAGTGGAGGTCTCGGCGGAAAAGGGTTTCCAGTTGAATGGCGTGACCCGGAAAATCAAGGGCGTTTGCCTGCATCATGACCTCGGGCCTCTCGGGGCTGCTGTCAATAAGGCTGCGCTGATAAGGCAAATCAATATTCTCAAGGAGATGGGCTGCGATGCCATACGCACGGCGCACAATATGCCTTCAACCATGCAGATGGAGGTCTGCGATTCCATGGGTATGATGGTCATGGCTGAATCCTTCGACATGTGGATTTATCCTAAGTGTAAAAACGGCTATGCTAAATTCTTTAAGGAATGGAGTGACAGGGATGTGGAAAATCTGGTGAGATGTCATCGTAACCATCCTTCCATCATCATGTGGAGTATTGGTAATGAGATTCCCGAACAGTGGAGTGAGGAAGGAAGGGAGATTTCCCGTCACCTGCAGGATATTTGCCACCAACTCGACCCCTCACGGCCTGTTACTCAAGGAATGGATAAGGCTGAGAGTGCACTGAAATCTGGCTTCGCACAGGTAATGGATGTTCCTGGATTCAACTACCGCGTGCATAAGTATGAGAATAATCTCAAGCAGTTGCCTCAGGGCTTCTTGCTGGGGTCGGAGACAGCGTCAACAGTGAGTTCAAGAGGGGTTTATAAATTCCCCGTTGAAGTGTCCAACCATGCCGTCTACCCTGACGGACAATGCTCCAGCTATGATACGGAATATTGTTCCTGGAGCAATCTTCCTGATGATGACTGGCGTATGCAGGACGACTTCGAATGGGTGATAGGGGAGTTCGTATGGACTGGTTTTGATTATCTCGGCGAACCGACTCCCTATGATGAGTATTGGCCTTCACGAAGCAGCTATTTTGGCATCTGCGATTTGGCCGGCCTTCCAAAGGACAGGTATTATCTCTATCGCAGCAAGTGGAATAAGAAAGAGCACACTCTTCATCTGTTGCCTCACTGGACCTGGCCGTCCAGAAAAGGTAAGGTGACGCCAGTTTACTGCTATACGGATTATCCTTCGGCTGAACTTTTTGTCAATGGTGTCAGCCAGGGAAGGAAATTCAAAGACCCGTCTTCACGGCTCGATAGATACAGGCTGAGATGGAATGATGTGGTCTATCAGCCTGGTGAGATAAAGGTGGTGGCTTACGACAGCGAGGGAAAGGCGGTCGACCAAAGTAGGGTGGAGACAGCCGGGGCTCCCGATGCCATCTCATTGACGCCCGACCGCAAGACGCTTCAGGCTGGGTACAACGACCTTGCTTTCGTCACCGTCTCTATGGTTGACAAGAAAGGTAATCTGGTGCCTGATGCTGACAACCAGTTGGTTTTCGAGGTCGAGGGTGCCGGGTCATTCAAGGCCGCTTGCAATGGTGATGCCACGTCGCTTGAGTCTTTCACACAACCATCTATGAGGCTGTTCCATGGACAACTCGTTGTTGTGGTCGCTGCTGAAAAGAAGGGTAATATTACCTTAAAGGTGAGTGACGCCAAGAAAAAAGGCTTGATGGCCGAAACGGTGATTGCTGTGCGGTGATATTCATTGTCCAATGCTAAAATATGTGATTTTTCAAGTCTTTTGTTGGACTTTGGCATAAAAATCACTATTTTTGCGTTGGATATGGTTAATAGATATGTGATTATGAAAAAAAGACTTTTCTTGATGATGCTTGCTGTGGTGTCCGTGTTCACCCTGAAAGCGCAAAATCAGCTGTTTGTCGAGGTTGAAGTTCCTGGAACCCTCGAGCAGACGGTCTTCCAGATATCCGATTCTGCCAAGTATTCTACAGAATCTATGAAAATTGTAGGACCGCTCAATGGCGTCGATATGATGTTCGTGAGGGATATGTGTGGCGTCAAAGGATTGAATACACCGACGGAGGGGAAGGTGACTTCGCTGGATTTGAGCGATGTTGAGATTTACAGCTCTGATGAAGTGTACATGTCGTTTTATGGCACTTCATTCACCACACAAGATGATGTGTTCGGTGCTGGATTCCTCTATAATTGCAGAAACCTGCAAGAGTTGTCGCTCCCTTTCTCTATCACCGAGATTGACACTTTGGCTCTCGCCAGTTGCCGCTCGCTCAGAGAGATTGAGATTCCTTTTACGGTGACAAGTATTGGATATGGAGCTTTTGTCGGTTGTGACAATATCCAGTCCATCAATGTTCCTAATTCTGTGGTCAACTTGGAAGTGGGTGCTTTTCAGCAGATGTTGGGACTGGAGGAAATTTCTCTGGGAAATGGCATCGAGACCATTGACAATTCTCTGCTGATGGGTGATGAGAACCTGCGCGTGATACATTTTGGTGATGGTTTGCAGAAGGTTGATCCGGTGGTTTTCTATACGCTCCCGGCTCTCGAGGAAATCAATGTGGTGGATGGCAATCTGCAGTTCTGCTCGGTAGACGGCGTGCTGTTCACAGCTTCGATGGATACGCTGGTATCTTATCCCCGGGCATCACTCCTGACGGATTACGATGTCGACCCGAGGGTGCGGCATATTGGCAAATTTGCTTTCTATAACGCTGCGGCCATCAATTCGGTCACCATGCCTGAATCTTTGGAGGCAATCGACTCCGTGGCTTTCATGGGATGCAGGTCGCTGTCTGTTGTCAACCTCAACCCCACATTGAAACGCATCGCATTCGGGGCATTCGGGGCTAATCTGGGTGATGAGCAGGCTTTGCAGGAGTTGGTCATCCCTGCCTCCGTGGAGATGATTGAACCAGGGGCTTTCCTCTTCAATACCATTTTTGGACTTCAGGTTGATGAGGCCAATCCTTATTTTGCTGCGGATGAGCAGGGCGCCCTCTACGACAAGCAAATGACCAAATTGTTGTCTGTGCCGGCTATGGCAGGGGAGTTCGCTATCCCTGAAACGGTAAAACAAATTGGGGATTATGCCTATGCCGGCTTCTGTGGCAGCCCTGTGGTCTATTTACCCGATTATGTGGAGGCCGTGGGTGATCATGTTTTTGCCTATGCTTTTGGGGTAGAGCAAATCACTTTCGGAAAGGGGGTGTCATCGATAGGTAATGCCGTTGTGGAAGGATGTGAGTCTTTGCAGAAGGTTTATTTCTTCCCCACTCAGATAGATGATGAGAATATTGCTCCGTTGGCTTTTCTCGATGAAACAGGTGGAGTGATTGAGCAATGTACTTTGTATGTCCAGCCCGGCACCTCTGAATATTATCTCTTCAAGAAAGGTTTCTATGCCGAGGAATATGAGTCATTCCTGTTTGCTGATATTCAGGAAATGGATGACCCGGATGCTGTCAAGGAAATGGTGAATTCTACCGACAACCTGGTGGAGGTGTTTGATGTGATGGGCAGGAAATCACCTTCTGTCCAGCCTGGGTTGAATATATTCAGGTATAAAGACGGGAAGGCGGTCAAGAAAATCTTCAAGAGGGATTGATAATGAAGGGAAAATCTCCTATCATTATTCCTGAGGGACTGAGCGAAGTGATGTTGCATGCGTGCTGCGCTCCCTGTTCTTCGGCTATCGTGGAATGGATGTTGGCTCACCAGATTACTCCTGTCATCTTCTATTACAACCCCAATATCTTTCCTGTTGAGGAATATGAAATCCGCAAGAATGAGAGCAAAAGGCATGCGGATGCCTTGGGCGTGGAGTGGATAGATGGGGATTATGACCATAATATCTGGTTGAATGATATAGTTGGATTGGAGACGGAGCCTGAAAGGGGTAGACGTTGCCAGAGGTGTTTTGAGATGCGGCTGACAGCTACGGCCAAGGAGACAAGACAAAGAGGTATGAAGTTTTTCACCACGACTTTGGCTTCTTCCAGATGGAAAGACATCAATCAGATTGAGCGGGCAGGCTTGCTCGCTCAGGAAAAAGTGGAGGGTACCGTGTTCTGGGCGCAAAATTGGAGAAAAGGCGGACTATACGAACGCCGGAACCAGCTGCTCAGGGAATTCCAGTTCTACAATCAACAGTATTGCGGATGTGAGTTCAGCTTCAGGGCGGTCTCGAAATAATTGTTCTATGATGATTTGTTTCTAACATGAAGTATATCAAGTGGGGATTCATCGGCTGTGGCGAGGTCACAGAGATTAAAAGTGGTCCGGCCTTCCAGGAGGTGGAGGGGTCGAGCGTCGTTGCGGTCATGTGCCGGACGGAGTCGAGGGCAAGAAAGTATGCCGAGAGCCATCATATCCGAAAATGGTATACGGATGCACAACAACTCATCGACGACCCTGATGTCAATGCCATCTACGTGGCTACACCTCCTTCAAGCCATGCCATTTATTCCATTATGGCCATGAAAGCGGGAAAACCAGTGTATGTGGAGAAACCTTTGGCTTCCAGCTACGATGACTGTGCGCGTATCAACCGTGTAAGTGAGCAGACGGGAGTGCCGTGTTTTGTGGCATATTATAGGAGGTATCTCCCGTATTTTCAACGGGTAAAGGATATCGTCAAGAATGGGGTCATCGGAAGAATCATCAATGTACAGGTGAGGTTTGCATGTCCTCCGAGGGATACGGATTTTGGCAATAACGGACAACTGCCCTGGAGGCTGAAACCCGAAATCTCAGGGGGAGGATATTTTTATGACTTGGCACCTCATCAACTGGATTTGCTGCAGGATTTGTTTGGGGTGATTGTTGAGGCTAAGGGCTTTTGTGCAAATAGGGGAGGACTATACTCTGCTGAGGACACGTTAAGTGCTTGCTTCAAGTTTGAGAGTGGACTGCCTGGAAGTGGCTCGTGGTGTTTCGTGGGGCATGAGGCGGCAAGGGAAGATTGTATTGAGGACATCGGCGACAAGGGTATTGTTTCCTTCTCGGTCTTTGATTATGCTCCCATCCAATTGGTAAATAGTGAGGGCGCTACCCAAATCGAGGTTCCCAATCCTCCTTATGTACAGTTGCCCATCATCAAATCTGTCATACAGCACCTCCAAGGGTTTGATGTTTGTACTTGCACCAGTGTTTCTGCTACTCCTGTCAACTGGGTTCTCGACCGTATTTTGGGTAAATTCTGATGATGCGCTTTCTTACCATATTGATGTTGTTGTCGTGGTCCATGCTTGGGTGGGCACAGGAAGATTCCATACCCAAAAAGAAAGGATTCGGACGGAAAATCGTCAATGGGGTAGTAGGCATTATCAAGGAATTCAACAACGTTGACACCAACTATATCGAACCTCAGAAATACATGTTCACCACCACGTTGATGGGTACTTACACCTATGAGAATTATCTGATTAGAAGTAAATCTGGACAGGAGGTGACCTTCTCACCTGAGGCGAGAATAAAAGTAGGCCCTTATATCGGGTGGAGTCTCCTTTTTCTGGGGTATACCGTCGATATAGCATATATCAGTGCCAATAAGAAAAAGGAATTCGACCTCAGTGTCTATACGTCTATGTTCGGACTCGATTTTTTCAGAAGAGAATCTGGACAAGACTACAGAATCCGTACTTGGGACTTAGGCGGGACAGCTAATAATACTGAGGAAGGTTCATCGCTGAAGGATTTTGCAGGTGGATTGCCCTATGATGGACTCAAGGTGACAATAACAGGGCTGAATGGCTATTATGTCCAAAACCACCATCAGTTCTCCTATCCCGCCGCATTCAGTCAGAGCACTTGTCAAAGACGGAGTGCTGGCTCTTTGCTGATTGGCGGAGGATATACACGCCATACCCTTCAATTGGATTACAACAAATTGAAAAGTACTCTCAAAACGGCATTGCCTGATATTGAGGAACGGATAGACAGTGGATTGATGTTCAACAAAATCAAATATACGGATGTCAATCTCTCCGCAGGATATGCTTATAATTGGGTCTTTGCCAAAAACTGGCTCTTTTCTGTAGCACTCTCGGGTACTCTTGCCTATAAACATTCCTATGGTGACAGAATGGGATATCTCACTATCCTGAGGGATTTCTCTTTCTCAAACTTCAATTTTGATGGCGTGTATAGGGCAGGCGTTATCTGGAACGACTCGAAATGGTATGTTGGTGGCTATGGTGTCATTCATTCGTATAACTATAGGAAACCTCAGTTTCAAACCAACAACAATTTTGGATACGTCAATGTCTATATAGGTTTCAATTTTGGAAAAAAGAAAAAATTCAGAAAGCAACATGATTAAAATCCTCCCCATCGTTTTCATTGCACTGGTCTCTACGGTCGCCTGCAACGGCCAGAAAACGGATGTGCCTATGCGTTCTGAGAGTGAAGTGTCGGGCGCAACTCAAAATAATGCCTATCGGATAGTGACTTCTAATCCTTCTGATAGCATCCAAATCGAGAAGATGCTCCAAGAAGCCAAAAAACTTGGCAACAATGACAATATTCCTTTGCACTTTGCCCGCAATTTCATCGGACTGCCTTATGTTGCCCATACGCTTGACCGTTCTCTCGAGGAGAGTCTGGTAGTGAATACCCGGGAACTTGATTGTACTACCTTTGTCGAGAATGTGTTGGCGTTGACTGTCTGCAAATTGAGAAACATGTCTTCCTTTCATGATTTCTGCAGCGTTTTGACAACAGTGAGATACACCAAAGATGAAGTGGCCTATACGGCAAGGCAGCATTATTTCACCCAATGGATTGACGACAATATCAAGGACGGTATTGTCGAGGAGATTAAATTGCCGGAACCGCCGCTCTCTCAGAAGAGAAAACCTTATGTGGATTTCATGACCACTCATGTGGAGGCCTATAAGATGCTGAATGGGCATCGTGAGTGGGTACCGGCTATTGCTGAGATGGAAAAACAGGTCAACCAGATGGAATTCTGGTATGTGCCGAAAGAGAAATTGCGTGATTCTCAACAATATAAAGAGTATATTCATGATGGCGACATCATTGGCATTGTCACCAATAAGAAAGGATTGGACATCTCTCATGTGGGATTTGCTGTATGGCATAAGGATGGACTTCATCTGATGGATGCTTCGTCTATTCACAAGAAAGTGGTGGATGAGAGCATTACCATGTACCAGTATCTCATGAAACAGAAATCGAGTGTGGGCATAAGGGTGGTAAGAATCCAAGGCATCCGTTAACGATTACGGAAAAATACCGAATATAATACGGCTTTTTATTTGCCGTTTTAAGATTTTTATGCTATTTTTGCAAAGAATAAAGGGCCGTTGCATAATAGGTTCTGTCATAGCATCATGGACAAAATCACTCACAAGGGAATTATCGAAAGAGTTGATGACGGTAAAGTCATTGTGCGGATTGTGCAAAATTCTGCCTGTGGAGCCTGTCGCGTAGCCGGGCATTGCAGCGCTGCGGAAAGCAAGGAGAAACTTGTTGAGGCTATTGCACCCTCGGCTTCAACCAAATATGCAAAAGGAGACGAGGTCACTGTGGCCATGAAAGGAGCCTCTGGTGTCAAAGCAGTCTTGATCGCCTTTATCTTTCCCTTCATACTGATGGTGGCCGTCATTGCCTTGTTGTTGGCCTTGTCTTGTGGGGAAAATGTTGCCGCGCTTTGCGGAGTAGGGATTCTAATACCATATTATGGAATCGTTTACCTGCTCAACAATAAGCTGAAATGGCAATTCCAATTTGTTCTGGAAGATACTTTAAAACTTAACTAATACAAACTTTATGGATTTCATTTTGAATGCAGTAATTGTTCTTGGAGGTATAGCACTCATCGCAGCTGTGGTGCTTTATGTCTGCTCCAAGAAATTTGCTGTTAAAGAAGACCCCCGTCTGGCTATTGTCTCTGAGGCTTTGCCGGGTGCCAATTGCGGCGGGTGTGGATTTCCTGGGTGTTCTGGTCTCGCTGATGCCCTCGTGAAAGGGGCTGACGCTGGTTCCATCGATGGCCTCTCCTGTCCCGTTGGTGGTGCAGAGGTCATGACAAAGGTTGCTGACTTGCTTGGAATGGCCATGGCGCAGACTGAGCCGAAGGTGGCTGTTGTCAGATGTAATGGAACATGTGAGAACAGACCCCGTACCATCATCTATGATGGTCTACGTACATGTACTGCCGTCAATTCCTGCGGTACGGGCGAGACAGGATGTGGATATGGATGTCTGGGATGTGGTGATTGTGTGGCTGCTTGCCAGTTTGGTGCCATTGCCATCAATCCAGAAACTGGCATTCCCGAAGTGGATGAGGAGAAATGCACCTCTTGTGGCGCCTGCGTCAAAGCTTGTCCCAGAAACATCATTGAACTGAGGAAAAAGGGTGTGAAGGGTAGACGCGTCTTTGTCCAGTGTGTCAACAAGGACAAGGGAGCTGTGGCGCGTAAAAACTGCAAGGTCGCCTGTATTGGATGTGGAAAATGTGAGAAGGAGTGCAAGTTTGAGGCCATTACCGTGGCTTCCAACATTTCTTACATTGATCCTGAGAAATGCCGTCTATGCCGTAAGTGTGAGTCTGTTTGTCCCACAGGTGCCATTATCGCCGTCAATTTCCCACCAAGAAAGGAAAAACCGGCAGAACCGAAGGCTTTGGGCAACAAGACGGATATTCCTGTCACTTCAGTGAAGAAAACAGCGGATAGTGTGCAGGCTGCAAAACAAGATGCTTCAAACAATACCGGAAAGGAGGAAAAGGCATGAAATTAAAGACTTTTAAAATGGGTGGCGTACACCCTGAGGAGAACAAGCTTTCGGCTGAGGTGGCTACTGTCCCCGCAGCATTGCCTGTTCAGGCTGTATTCCCTCTGTCTCAGCATATTGGAGCACCAGCGAAACCGGTGGTGGCCAAAGGCGACAAGGTGAAAGTTGGTACCATGATTGCAGAGGCTGGTGGCTTTGTTTCTGCGCCGATTTTCTCTTCGGTGTCCGGGACGGTTCTAAAAATAGACAATGCCATCGATGCTACTGGCTATCTCAAACCGTCTGTCATCGTCAAGGTTGAAGGTGACGAATGGGAGGAGAGCATCGACAGGTCGGAAAAACTCGAAACATTGCAGGATCATCCGGAACTCACTCCTGAGGTAATTGTCGAGAAAGTGAAAAATGCCGGTATCACCGGTATGGGAGGCGCTGGATTCCCCACGTTTATCAAATTGTGTCCTCCACCTACGGCTAAGGCTGAATGTGTCATCATCAATGCAGTGGAGTGTGAGCCGTATATCACTGCCGACTACAGGCTCATGATGGAGCATCCAGACGAAATCCTCGTTGGTCTGAAGTTGTTGATGAAAGCGGCCAAGGTCAATGTCGGATACATAGGAATCGAGGACAACAAACCACAGGCTATCGAGCTGTTCGAACAGAAAACAGCTGGACAAGATGATATCATTGTCGTTCCACTGGCCAAGAAATATCCGCAAGGAGGAGAAAAACAGTTGGTCGATGCTGTCATTGGTCGACAGGTTCCCGCACCTCCTGCCATTCCAGTCAATGTGGGAGCCATCGTTCAGAATGTGGGAACTGCCTTTGCTGTGTATGAGGCTGTGATGAAAAACAAACCGCTCTTCGAGAGATATACCACAGTCACTGGCAAGCAATTGGCTCATCCCGCCAATTTCCTGGTGAGAATGGGAACTCCTATGAAAGACTTGATAGAGGCTTGTGGTGGAATGCCCGAAGGTGACAACAAGGTGTTGGCCGGAGGACCGATGATGGGGCGTGCGCTCTCTTCCATCGATGTACCGGTCTGCAAGGGAACCAACAGCGTCACTATCATCAGTGGCGATGAGGCAAAACGCAAGGAACCGCAGCCTTGTATCCGTTGTGCTAAGTGCGTCTCTGCTTGCCCGATGGGATTGGAACCCTATCTCCTCGCACAGGTGTCTTCGCTTCATCTTTGGGATAGGGCAGAGAAGGAGGATATTACTTCTTGCATCGAATGTGGTTCGTGCATGTTCACATGTCCGGCTCACAGACCTCTACTCGACAATATCCGTCTTGGAAAATCTACGGTAATGGGTATCATCAGAGCCCGAAACGCAAAGAAATAAAGTTTTTTCAAATGGCAAAATTTATCGTTTCTCTTTCTCCACACGCTCATGGAACAGATTCTGTCGAGCGGAATATGTATGGAGTCATTATTGCCCTTATACCCGCCTTGCTGGTCTCTTTCCTCTATTTTGGTTTGGGGTCTGCTCTGGTTTGTGCGTCAAGCGTGGCGGCCTGTGTCTTCTTTGAGTGGGCAATTTCTAAATATATCTTGAAAAGGCAGCCGTCAATTTCCGATGGTTCTGCCATCCTCACGGGATTGTTGCTGGGATTCAATCTTCCTTCCAATCTCCCAATATGGATTATCATTATCGGTGCCCTCGTTGCCATCGGTATCGGTAAGATGACTTTTGGTGGACTGGGATGCAATCCTTTCAACCCTGCTTTGGTAGGCCGTTGCTTCCTGCTCGTTTCTTTCCCGGCTCAAATGACGTCATGGCCTGTCATTGGACAATTGGCCAAATATACTGACGCTACGACAGCTGCCACTCCGCTCAGCATCATGAAGACGGCCATCAAGGAGAACAATCCTGACCTTCTGAATGATTTGCCAAATTCTTTGACTCTGTTGCTGGGCAATGTGCCTGATGGTGCCGGAACGATTGGTGAGGTCTGCGCCCTGGCTCTGTTGCTCGGATTGGCATATATGCTCTGGAAGAAAATCATCACCTGGCACATTCCGGTCAGTATTATCGCAACGGTATTTGTCTTCTGTGGAGTTCTCCATCTGGCCAATCCTATCTATGCCGATCCCGTGTCTGCCATACTCAGTGGTGGTCTGATGCTTGGAGCCATTTTCATGGCTACCGACTATGTCACTTCGCCGATGACCCATAAGGGACAGTTGGTTTATGGCGTTTGTATCGGTCTGCTCACCGTGATTATCCGTAATTGGGGATCCTATCCTGAAGGCATGTCGTTCGCCATTCTTATCATGAATGCGTTCACTCCGCTTATCAATACTTATATCAAACCTAAACGTTTCGGGGAGGTCGTGCAGAAATGAAAAAAATGAAGTCTACACTGGTTAATATGGTGGGGGTGCTCGTTGGTGTGGCACTCATCATGGGTGGCATCTTGGCTTTTGTCAACAATATGACCAAGGAACCCATCCAATTGCAGGCTGAAAAGACGCTCCAGGATGGCATCAAGGCTGTCATGATGAGCGACAACCTGAAAGTGACGGCTACGGATACCATCACTCAGTCTTTCGACTCAAAGGATTATGAATTCATCGTTCATAAGACGGTTGACGAGAAAGGTGGAACGCTTGGGGCTGCGGTGGAGACGACCACTCTCGGCTTCGGCGGCGACTTGAAAGTGTTGGTCGGATTCAATCCTAAGGGGGAAATCCTCGGTTACACGCTGTTGGAGCATGCTGAGACTCCTGGACTGGGAGCGAAAGCTGATGCTTGGTTCCAAAAAGACGGAAAAGGCTGCATCATAGGCAAAGACCCCAAACAACCGCTGCAAGTGAAGAAGGATACCGGAAATGACGCGGATGTGGATGCCATCACAGCATCGACCATCACGACAAGAGCTTTCCTCAAGGCGGTCAACCAGGCCTACACGGTCTATATGCAAGCAAACCAAGAGGTTGTTTCCCAAGAGGAGGCACAAGTTGAAAACATTTAAAGGTGACACAGTATGAGTAATTTCAAAATCTTAACCAATGGACTCATCAAGGAGAATCCTATTTTTGTACTGCTCCTTGGTATGTGTCCCACACTTGCCACTACCACCTCAGCCATCAACGGCTTGTCCATGGGATTGGCAACCATGTTTGTGCTGATATGCTCGAATGTCGTGATTTCATGCATCAAAAGCATCACACCCGACAAGGTGAGAATTCCTGTCTTCATAGTGGTGATAGCTTCTTTTGTAACTATATTGCAATTGTGTATCAAGGCTTACTTGCCCGATGTCGACAAGGCGCTTGGACTGTTCATTCCGCTGATTGTGGTCAACTGTATTATTCTTGGACGTGCAGAGGCTTTTGCTTGTAAGAATAATCCTGTCGCAAGCTTGTTCGATGGTATAGGCATTGGTCTGGGATTCACTTTCGCCCTTACATTGCTCGGTATGGTCAGAGAACTTCTGGGGGCTGGTTCCATCTTCGGTTTTGTCCTGTTGCCCGAGGTTTGCAATATCCTCGTGTTCGTGCTCCCTCCGGGAGCGTTCATCTCGCTGGGTTATATCATTGCTATTGTCAACAAACTCAAGAAAGGATAAATCATGTCATATATCTTAATTTTTATCTCCGCGATTTTTGTCAATAATATTGTATTATCGCAGTTCCTGGGCATTTGTCCTTTCCTTGGCGTTTCGAAGAAAGTGGATACTGCCCTTGGCATGGGTGGCGCGGTGGCTTTCGTGATGACTTTGGCCACAGTCGTGACGTATCTGGTTCAGGTATATGTGCTGAATCCTCTGGGACTGCAATATCTGCAGACACTGGCATTCATTCTTGTCATCGCCTCTTTGGTCCAGATGGTCGAGATTGTACTGAAAAAGGTCTCACCTTCGTTGTATCAGGCTTTGGGCATCTTCCTTCCCTTGATCACAACCAACTGCGCCGTGCTGGGCGTGGCCATTCTCGTCATTCAGAAAGATTTCAATCTGATGGAGTCTGTGGTCTATGCTTTCTCTACTGCCATTGGATTTGCTCTCGCTCTGACTGTCTTCGCCGGACTGCGTGAGCAACTCGCCCTTGTCAATGTTCCTAAAGGGATGAGGGGCATGGCTGTCGTGTTGGTGACTGCAGGCTTGCTGAGTCTCGCCTTTATGGGATTCTCAGGAGTGGATGGTGGACTGAAAATCCTTTTCGGCATCGAATAAATTAATCTAAATCTTATCATACGAAAATGAAACAGACTATTTTAGTCACAGGTGGTACAGGATTCATCGGGTCTCATACCACCGTGGAACTCCAACAAGCTGGTTATGATGTTGTCATTGTCGACAATTTGTCCAATTCCAAGATTGAGGTGGTGGATGGCATTGAGGCTATCACAGGCATTCGACCTGCTTTTGAGCAAGTGGATTGTTGTGATATCAAGGCTCTCGAGGCTGTCTTTGCCAAATATCCGGGTATAAAAGGCATCATTCACTTTGCTGCAAGTAAGGCTGTCGGTGAGAGTGTGGAAAAACCGTTGCTCTATTACCGCAACAATATCAACAGCCTTATCAACTTATTGGAGTTGATGCCAAAATATGATGTCAAAGGCATTATCTTCTCCTCAAGCTGTACGGTGTATGGACAGCCAACACCAGAGAATCTTCCTGTAACAGAGAACGCCCCTATTCAAAAGGCATTGAGTCCTTACGGAAATACCAAGCAAATCAATGAGGAAATCATACAGGATTATGTACACAGTGGAGCAAAGATTAAGTCCATCATACTCAGATACTTCAATCCTATCGGCGCTCATCCCTCTGCCTTGATTGGTGAGTTGCCACTTGGAGTGCCCATGAACCTCATTCCCTTTGTTACACAGACGGCTATAGGTATCCGTGGAAAACTGAAAATCTTCGGCAATGACTACAATACTCCTGATGGAACTTGTATCAGGGATTATATCTATGTCGTGGATTTGGCTAAGGCTCATGTGGCTGCCATGACAAGGGTCCTTGAGAAAGATACCGACCCTGTTGAGGTGTTCAATATCGGTACAGGACGTGGACTCAGCACACTGGAGGTCGTTGAGGGCTTTGAGAAGGCCACTGGCGTCAAGTTGAATTGGGAATATGCACCCCGTCGTGAGGGCGATATAGAGAAAGTTTGGGGCAATGTCGACAAGGCCAACAAAGTGTTGGGATGGAAAGCCGATACACCTATAGAGGATGTGCTCGCCTCTGCCTGGAAATGGCAGAAAAGACTCCGTGATGAGGGTGTGATGTAATAGATGCTTACAATCTAGAATAACAAATATAAAAAATCAGCAACCTTCCAAGGTTGCTGATTTTCTATATCATCCTATGGTTATTCTAATCTTTTCAATATCACTATAATCCTATCACAATATCAATGATGCCCATAACGTCGGCAATGGTAACCCTGCCATCGAAATTTATGTCAGCCATCTGCCAAAAAAAAGGATTTGGTGGCTCGAATAGAATACTGGTGACACAGCGCATGACATCTATCACGTTGACTTCTCCGTCGTTGTTGGCATCACCCAAAATCCCGGTGACTTCTTCAGAAGTGATAGGTTGAATGGTAGAAAATTCCATCCAATACGCAGCATTTTGGTATTTGCTAAGTGCATCCTCTGGTACATATAATGGAACATTGAGGTTTTTTGCCGAAAAAGTGGTTGAGACTATCTCCG
>CACXDY010000035.1 GCA_902766505.1 uncultured Prevotellaceae bacterium | reverse complement strand
CCCACCAAACTCAACAAACTAAAAAAGACACATCCCGAGGCTTTCTTTTATCTGAATGAAATACAACTGATTGGATAGGCTATAACCGTTTAAATCAAGAGGACGGAGTTTTTGATTCACCCTTTCCATATGGAATTTTCCTCACACAAAACGGCGGCTTCTATGAAAAAAATATATAAATTTGCATTTGCTTGCTGAATCCACGAAGCCTTGAGAGTTCTCCTCATGCAAAACGAACTAAAAATGTCATGACATGAAAAATATGAATCCTATGGTGAAACTGATAGTGGCGATATTACTGCTTCTATGTTTGGCCGACATGCCTTATGGTTTCTATCAATTGGCAAGGTTTGCATCAGCTGCAGCCTTTGCTTATCTTTCATACGACTATTTCAAATCGAAAGACGACCGCAAAGGATTTCTTTTTGCGGCTCTCGCTGTCTTATTCCAACCCATCATTAAAATATCATTGGGAAGAACGATATGGAATATTGTCGACATCCTGATTGCCGCAGGATTAATCTATTTAATCATCAAATCGCTGAAGAAGAAATCATAAAAAACGACTGTCAACAAAAATGTTGCCAGTCGTTTTTTCATATTCTGAATTCAGAAATCTCTTTCTAACAATTCCAGACACATACGTGCATTGTGGTACGGACATTTCCAGAAACCGGCCTTGTCGTCTGTGAGATTGACCTGACCGTCGGGTTTCAAGCCCCAATGCCACTCCCCATGTTCACGGTCCACCAGATGACGAAGGGTGAAATCCCAACAACGCAGGGCGACATCCAACGCCTTTTGGTCACCAAAATACTGATAGAGGTCTACATGACCGATGATGTTCTCACATTGCACCCACCAGTCACGGTTTTCGTTCACGACGCCCGTATCCGTCCATTTCTCATAGACCATGGCGCCATCCGACTGAAGACCCTCCCTTGCGGCAGCGGCCAGTTGTGGAATGACGGACTCCACCCTGTCAATCGTCTCCTTATCGCCCAGAACCAGGGCCGTCTCATGCAACAGCCATGATGCCTCGATGTCGTGACCGAAACTTTGGATATTGCGTTTGCCCTGCCATTCGTCATTGAAGAAGAGGTCGAGATGACAGGTCTTGGGATTGAGGATGGTATCGAGGAAGATATCCAGCAGGTTACGGGTCTGCCGCTCGAGACCTGAATCACGCCACACCCGCAGCAGGTTGGTATAAGGCTCAATGATATGCAGGTGGGTATTCATGGTCTTCGAACCATTCTCGTCCTTATCGCTCAAACGCATATCGGCGATGGGCTGCCAGTCGCGCGTCAAGGCTTCTATATAGCCGTTGTTCTTGACATCAAAAGCATGTTCCTCCAGGTCATAGTAAAGTGTCTTCGCCCATTCCAAGGCCTCCGTGTCCTGATTGGCGCGGGCCAATTCCGACAGGCCATAGATGGTGAAACCGATAGCGTAACTCTGCTTTTTGGTGTCGAGAGGCCTGCCTTGACTGTCCAGGCTCCAGAACACGCCACCATATTCTTGGTCGATGAAATGGTCGATGATATAGCGCTTCGCCCATTCCGCCGTTTCCAGATACTCGGGTTTGCGGAGCACACGGTATGCAGCGGCAAACGACCATAGGATGCGGGCGTTGAGGATAGCGCCCCGGGGAGCATCTACCACCAATTGGTCATGACCGTCGATACGTCCGTAGAAACCGCCATGCTCCCGGTCGGTCATACGGTTTCTCCAAAACGACAGGATGTTGTTCTCCAACACATCCCGCAATTGTGTTTTCAGTTGCTGTACCATATTGTCGGAACCCTATGCCGGGGATTACTTCTTGATAGGATATTTGTAGAGCAGATAGAGCATGATGAGGATGATGGCTGCCGGGAAGAGCGAGAAGAGTGCCCAAATCATGTTGCGGACGGCCTCCTCATTGGTGATGGTGATGATGGTCTCACCAGCATCATTGGTGCCGGAGATGAAACCGGAAAGCCCCAGCAACAAGGCTACCAATGAACCAGAGATGGCAGTGCCAAACTTCTGGGCCATCGTTCCTGAAGAGAAAATCAAGCCGGTGGACGAGGTGCCGTTCTTCTCCGTGGCATAGTCGGCCACATCAGCATACATCGACCACAACAGGGGAGAATAAAGTCCCACACCGATGGAAGTCAAGATAACGATGGCCACCATCACCCAGATGTATTTCGGGTCCATGGGAACAAAGAAGAAAGCAATGGAGGTCACCAAACAGATGATGGCAGCAATGGTGAATGCCTTTTTCTTCGAACCGACTTTCTTGGTGAAAGCGGGCGACACACCACCAAAAATCATGCAGGTCACCTCACCAAAGGTCATGAAGACCGTATAATTGATAATCAGGCCACTCACCGTGACATCGCCATGCAGACAGTATTCCATCAGATAACCTGCCACGGCATAGCGGAAACCATTGAAGAAATTGGTGCAGATACCGATGAGTGTGAGAAATATCCATGGCTTGTTCTTAAACAGGTCGACAAAGGGCTTGAAAGAGAACGACTCGGCTCTAACCGGCTTCAGCCTCTCCTTTGTGAGCAGACCGCAGGCCAAGGTCATGGCTGCTGCCAAGGCTCCCAAACTTGCACCAAGCACCGCATACTGATGCTGAGGTGTGCCTCCAACCATCTTCTGCAGATAGGGGAAGGACAGCAAGGTGATGAAGCCCATGGCATAGGCTCCGACCATACGGAAGGAGGAGAACTGGTTCTTCTCGTTGTCATCATCTGTCATCACACCGAGAAGGGAACCGTAAGGCACATTCACGGCGGTATAGACTGCCATCATCAGCAGATAGAGCGTATAGGCATAGATACGTTTGCCTGTAATACCGAAATCGGGAGTGTATAGCAACAAGGCGAAAATCAGACCCAAGGGGATGGCTCCGATAATAAGCCACGGACGGTAGGTGCCCCAACGCGACTGGGTGCGGTCGGCCAGACTACCCATCAGCGGGTCGGTCACGACATCGAACATACGTGCGATGAGCATCAGCGTTGCCGTATCTGCTACTGTGAGTCCGAAGACATTGGTGAAGAACAAGGGGAATGCGATGGACATGACTTTCCAGGTAATACCACCAGCGGCGGCGTCACCCAGGGCATATCCGATTTTTTCTTTTAAAGATGCCATAATTATTAATAAGTTGAGTTAGTATTCCTGATGCTTGTTTTTGGCGATAAGACGTTTGATGGTCTCCACCGAAGCCGAGGTCGTCAAACCGTCCTGCGGGGTGTTCATGCAATAGTCCACCAACTTGTCGATGGTAGAGACAGCCACATGCATCCGTGTGTCGCTCGAGGCATAATAGATGAGCACGCGGCCATCCTCATCGGCTATCCAGCCATTGGCAAACACCACATTCATCACGTCGCCGACATACTCCCAATCCTCCGGCACCAAGAAATAGCCGCCAGGCTGGGCGATGACGCGGGTCGGGTCTTCAAGGGATGTCATATACATGTAGAGGACATAGCGGAGACCACTGGCACAGGCCCGCACGCCATGAGCGAGGTGCAACCATCCGTGGTCGGTCTTGATGGGATGTGGACCCTCTCCGTTCTTCACTTCCATGATGGTATGGTAATGACGGGCATTGATGATTTTCTCCTCCTTGATTTCTGCATGGGTGATATCATCCACCAAAGCCCAACCGATACCACCGCCGGAACCAGTATCGATAAAACCATCCTGTGGACGGGTATAGAATGCATATTTTCCGTCGACAAACTCGGGGTGAAGCACCACGTTGCGCTGCTGACTCTTGGATTTCAAGTCGGGCAGACGCTCCCAGTCGATGAGGTTCTTCGTGCGGGCGATACCGGCAGTGGCCGTGGCGGCGGAGAGGTCACCGGGCTGACTATCATCGTGACGCTCGGCACAGAACACTCCGTAAATCCAACCGTCCTCATGCTGTGTGAGACGCATATCGTAGATATTGGTGGCGGGGACGACATCGTCGGGCATGGTGACCGGCTCCGGCCAGAAGCGGAAGTTGTCAACACCATTGGGACTCTCGGCCACCGCAAAGAATGATTTCCGGTCGGCACCTTCCACACGCACGACAATCACATATTTTCCGTTCCACTTGATGGCGCCACTGTTGAGCGTTGCATTCATCATGATGCGCTGCATGAGATAGGGATTGTCCTTCTCATTGAAATCATAACGCCAGGTAAGCGGGGTATGGTCGGCGGTCACAATGGGATATTTGTATTTGGTATAGATGCCGTTGCCTCCTTCCAGGGGCTCGTTTTGACGGCTGAGCAACTGCTCATGACGGGCGACAAGCGCCTTCACTCTCTCTTTGAAGTCTTTCATTTTTACTAATGGTAAGTGATTATTGGATATCCTTCAGGAATAGGGTGTTCTCTGCCTCATACAGTTTCTTGAAATCGGCTGCACTCTCTTGCGATGGGTCGGGAGCAAAATATTCCACCTTGTCCTCTCCATTGTAGTTGCGCCAAGTGAGGAAATAACTGATGGGATACTGGTCCAAAATGGGTTTCAGCACCCTGGTCCACCAGGTGGAATCGGGGATGTTCTTGAAACCGCATTCTGTCAACGCAAAGAGTTTGCCATTGCGCTTGGCGAAGTCGCTGAGGAAGGTGAGGTCGGCATGGAGTTGCTTCACGAAATCTTCTTCCTTGCCCCATTGATAGGCATCATCGCCGATGAGCGACACTCTGTCGTTGCCGGGGTAACGCTTCAGGAAACTCTGCTCATCCACATTGCCGTCGAGGTTGGGCGAATAACTCCAGAGGAGATTGTCGAGGCCCTCGCCGTTCAAGTAGTCCTGCAGGGTGTTCCAAAGACCAAGATATTCTTCGTCAGTACATAATTTCTGACCCCACCAGAACCAGGAGCCGTTGTTCTCATGCCATGGACGGAAAATGACGGGGACGGGAGTGCCGTCGGCGGTCTTCAGCGATTTCAGGAAGTCACCCACACGACTCATCCAGGTGGCGAAAATGGCACGAACGGAGTCATTGTGAAGAATCTGGTTCACCACGGTGGAATCGCTCACATCCCAGGCGGTGCCTCCCGTGACGGGATTTCTCGGATGCCAACTGATGGTAATGATGCCACCACGCTCATGGTGCTTGATGATTTCCGTACGGATTCGGTCGAAGGACACACTGTCGAGGTTCTTTGCATCTCCTTTCTCGATGCCGCCAAGGTCGAAGCCCATCACGGCGGGATAGTCGCCCACCACATCAAAGACATCGCTCTTGTCTATGCCTGGCATCGTGTCACCGTCCCAGGTCAGTCCATAGAACGGGTCATCTTCATGACCATACATATATCCTTTGCTCTGCAAGGCGGTCAGGCGGTCCAACAATTGTTCGGACATGGTTTTGGGTTTTTCCACGTGGGTACATGCTAACATGAAGGCTGCACTCGCAGCGACGAAGATTAGTTTTTTCATTGCTGTTGTTATTTGATATTCATTTGTTTCAATAGCCATGCTTCCCACTCATCCCATTGTTCCTGATACCAGAAATGGGCGGTCTTCTGATAGACGCTGATGGATTTGGGAGCCTTGACGGTGTTGTAGACGGAATAGGAGGATGACGGCGGCACCACATCATCGTTATAGCCGAATGTGAACCATGAGGTGCATTTCACGCGTTTGGCAAAATTGATGCCGTCATAATAGCGGGCTCCCTCCACCTTTTTCTTGTCGGGGTGTTCCTGCTGATAGAAATAATGTGGCCAACCGCAGGCTTTCTTCTGCAAGGCAGACTCATAGTCGCACATGGCATCGTGGACGGCGGCCATGAAAGTGACACGCTCATCAAGAGCGGCAACGGCCAATGAGAGGAAACCGCCCTGAGAGGCTCCCGTGACACCCATTTCCTTGCCGTTCCACTCGGGCAGAGAGGCAAGATAGTCCACCGACCTGACAGCACCTGTCACCACATGTTTGTAGTAGTTCTTGTCGGGCTGGTCCAGATTGGTTTCCCAATAACCGTTGAGGGCACCACGATTCAAGTCATCATAGACCGACTGGTTCATGGTGACGGGGATGCCATGAATACCTATCTCAAGCACGATGGCTCCCTGTGAGGCGGTCCACACATCTCCCCCATAGGGTCTGGCTCCGGCTCCCGGCACCCGCAACAGAGCGGGATATTTTCCTGGCTTGACAGGGACGGTGAGAATGCCGTAGACCTTTCTACCCGGCTGGTCGTTGATAAAACTCACCTCATAGGCGTTCACGGTCTCCGTACAACGCTCGGGGAGCAGGGTGCGGTGCGGGTCAAGGGGCATCCGGCGGGCTTCTTCCAAGGCTTTGGACCAGAATTGGTCGAAGTCGGCCGGGCACTGGGTGGCCGGCAGAATCTTCTCAGGCGAGAAAGAGGCTTTGCAAAGCCCTTCATAATCCTTGCCGTCGACATGCGCCGTCACTTTCAGACGGTAGAATCCCGGCTCTTTCATCGTGCCGGTCCACTCCATCTTTCCGTCTTTCAGCACAACACCGGTTTTTCTCACATCGGGATACATATCCGGGCCAGCCTCAAAATCCACGGTCACCTGGTCAAGCAATGTGCCTGATTTCAACACTTTGGCTACGAAATGGGCTTTCTCACCCACTTTGTAGTTCCAATCCTTATGGTCGGGGGTTACCTCCACCGTGATGTTATAACCTCTGATCTGGCCTACAGCAACGGCCACCCACATCAAGAGACTGATGAGGGACAATGTTTTTTTCATCATCTTATTTACCTAAATTCGACATTCTCTCCACCTGGGTTCTCACCACCTGCAAGGTCGTGGTATCCGTGGCAAACACGGAGTTCAAGCCCTGTGCCTCTTGCGCCGGGTCGCCGGTATAGTCATCTCCTACCTGCCACTGCTCATGGGCCGGATTGGCCAGACCTCCCCAACCCCAGAAATTGCAACCGGCAAAGCAACCGCCCTTCTGCGCATTGTCACCCACCAGGGAGAAGACGAAACGGTAGAAGCCGTCACGGCCCTCTGTGGTCGACTCACGGGAGAAGGAGAAGCCGTCGCGGGGATAGCCGAATTCCTCCATCACCAGCGGTTTTCTGATACGCTCGCAGATGGTGAGATGACGGTCAATGTAGTTTTTCGTGCTGTCGCAACTGGCGGGAAGGTCTTCTACGATATGGTCCTGACGGGCCCATGACCAGTTATAAGGCCACAGGTGAATGTTGCAATAATCCACATTCTTGTCCGAGCAGATGCGCTCATAAACCTCATAATCACCTTCACAGCCCCAGGCTCCCTCACTGCCTATAGATATCAGATGGTTGGGGTCCAGACTCCGAATCAGCGCAGCAGCCTCGCCGAGCCATTTCTCAAAGGCCGGAAGGGCCTCACGGCTGAATGCGCGTGGCTCATTGCCTATCTGCCACGACATGATGGCAGGGTCGTCGATATAACGCTTGCCGGTATACTGGTTGGTGCGCCCAATAATAAACTTCACATAGTCATAGAACAGTTGGTGGGCTTTCTCGTTTCCGGCATACTTCTCCACAAACTGCATATAGGCACCATAGCCATCCTCATTCGGACGGGGAGCCTTACCCTCGCCGGCATGCTCGAGATAGAAGCCGTATCCCCCACTCCATTCCCAGGAATTGTTCAGATACAGCACAGCCAACATATCGCGTTTCCCCATCTCCTGCAACAGGAAATCGAGTCCGGCAAGGATGGTGTCATTGTATACGCCCGGAGAAATCTGCAGTGTCGGTTCCACCTTGGTGGTGATGCCACGCTCACCGTCGCTTCCCACCAGGATTCTCAGATTGTCGATGCCCATCTGCTTCATCAAGTCCAGTTCCTGACAAAGCCGTTCTCTGTTGCCGCCCTGTCCTTCGCTACCAAGTATGGCGCCATACCAGAAATTGGTACCTACAAAATAATAGGGTTTGCCATCGCGCACGAAATGTCCGTCTTCTACTTTGACAAAAAGGTTCTCGACCGATGGTTGCTGACAAGCAGCAAAAGTCAGTGCCGCAAGCATAAGGATGAGTAGTTTTCGCATATATGATATCAGGTTTTCAATTTTCTGCAAAGTAAGCAAAAAAAAACAAAAACCATAATACTTTTATATCATAGTTTGATACTATTGAATAAAAGGACTTTAAGGACCTTATAGACCCTAAAGACCTTAATGACCTTAAAGAAAAAAAATCACGAGGCTCATTGAGAGCCCCGTGATTTTTTCATCATCTGACGACAGCATCAAAACAATGCTTTGACGATATCATCCTCGGTCCATACGAGGGTGGAGCGGTCCATCAGACCCATCCACCAGAGACCTGTGGTGTTGTATTGAGCAAACTTCTGCTTCATATACTGGGCATACTTCACACGCTCCGACATAGCCACATGGGTGCCGCCGGCGGCAAACTCGCCGAAGATATACGGTACACCGAAGTCACTGGAGAAGCGCTTGTCTACCCTGACGAAGATATCGTCAATCTCTTGCTGACAGGCGGAATCGAAAATGTAGATATAATAATTCTGGGCATTCTCGTCGTCTGTGTCATTGCAGAACCAATATGGGTCATAACTGTGGATGGAGCACAACAGGTGGTTGGGATGGACATCGGTAGGCATCTGCATTCCGGCCAACTTGGCTGGAGAACTGCCTGCGCTGTAGGGATTGACCAACAGATTGCGGTACTCGTTCCTTCCTCCTGTAGAGCGCACGACATCCACGAAATCCTGCTCCAACTTGTTGACAGCCTCATAGCAGGAGATATCGGATGGGTCGCCCCACTCGCCTTTCTTGCTGAGTATCTCGTTGAAAGCCTCAAACACCAAGCGGTCGTCATAGTTCTGGAAGGTGGTGGCTATCTGCAACCAAAGTTTCTTGAACTTCGCACTGATGGCTGGATAATCTGCCATATCGGCCAGCAGCCAATGGGCACCGTCACCACGGCTGGCATCATACTCACTGGCATCGTGGTGTACGTTGAGGATGCAGTAGCAACCTGCGGCGAGCACCATGTCTACGACCTCTTTCACACGGTTCATCCAGACGGCCTCCACATTGCCGGCCTCATCCATATGCGGGAACCAGGTGACGGGCACGCGGATGACATTGAAACCACGCGCTGCGATGGCATTGATAATCTCCGGTGTGGTGACAGGCTGACCCCAACAGGTCTCCCAGTCATAGATTGTCTGCGGGTTGAACCACTGCTGGACGGAAGGATTGGTGATGTCATGGTTGGCCTCAAGGGTATTGCCGAGGTTATAGCCCATGCCCAAATTCTCCACAAAAGTGAAGGCACTCATAAACGGGTCGTTGGGGTCGGTGCCCGTTCCTTTCTGACTGACGGTGATGGTCTTGCTCAGACTGCCAGAGGTGAACGTGATGGTCGTGCTGCGGGCATCTCCTTCGTTCTTGGCTACATCCACCTTGGTGTAGGAGAACTTGTTCACGTAGCCATAACCGGCATGAACAGCCAACTTACACCATGTGGTGTCAGCCACCTGGGCTGTCCACTCTCCATCAGCATCCACGGCGATGACAGCATTGCCACGGCCAATGGAGAACGGCAATTCGCTCACCGGGACGGAGTCTCTCAGCAGTTCCAGTTTGGTGGCATTGCCCATCCGCAGTCCGTTGTCGACCTTTGTAGTAAAGTCATCGCTGCAACTTCCAAAAAGCAAAGCCACGACAACCACAGCAAAGGCACTCAGAATATTTCTTGTTTTCATTGTTTAATTCAATTAAAGATACGAGACTATTTCTTCTGATAATAGATACGCACATTGTCGATACATACATCAATGTATCCACGGGCGGTACCCTGGTTGATGGACTGGATTCTGAACTGATTGAGACCTGCTTCCACAATCTCTGCATAAGTCTTGCCCTCATAGCATGGGAAACTGCTCAGAGGCAGCACATGCATGTACCACTTGTCCACAGGAGCCTCATCATTGAGGTCTCCAAGGATGGGATAGATATTGCGGAACGTATTGGGATAGTCCACCCATTCAAAATTGTCGAATATATTCTCAGAGTTATCCAATGGCTGTATCATATAGCGCAGATAGCCTGAGAACACACCATTGTTGTAGTCCGAATAGTTGTTGTATACTTCCATGGCAAGATATACCTCGTCGGCACTGGCGTCAGCGGGGATAAGGTCGAACGAAGGCAACGGGAAGGAATTGCCATCCCAGTCCTTGCGGTAGTAAACCATCTGTCCCCACCATTGCTGGGCCTCGCTCACACTGAAGATATGGGCATAAGTTCCGTCACTGGTATAAGGAGCATCGTCTCCATCTGCAATCAGATACTTGGCATTGGGGTCCCAACCATTGTCTATACCGACACCGTCAAAGTTGGTCAACAGGAAGTTGTAGTCATAGAAGTGTATCGAACCAGTTCCACCCTTTGTGGTCACGGTGAGCTTTCCGTCTGTACCCTCGGATGGTGCTTTCGGCATGATGAACTTGATTTCATCCTCATCGGCCGACACGGTCAGGTCCTCGGCTGGTATCACAACATCACCGAAGGAAACTGATTCTACCACAACGAGTTCACGGCCTTTTATCGTCACCAATTCACCTGGTACCGGCATATCCGAACTGATAGAGAACAAGACGGGCGCACCGGGCAATTTCGAGAATGCGATATAGGTCGTACCACCGGCACATTGCAGCACCAAGGTTCCCTTATCGTATGGAAGGCTGGGGATGGTGACACTCAGTTGCGAGTTGGTCTCATAAGCCTGGGTCTTGTTGTTGATATGGTGGTCGGCAACGACGGTCTCCACATTGGCTGCATCCACCTGGTTGCCGCCAATTGTCTCCCAAACGGTGGTATCCAACTGCGCGGCATCGATATCCGTGAAGTACACACGCTCCAAATCCACCAGATTCAGTCCGTAGACATTAAGCAAGTCGCCGGCTTCTCTGGGATAGGTGCCCTGGATACGCGAGATGGATGGATAAGGGGCCGTAATCTTGAAAGAATAGACGGCAGTGCCATGGGTGGTTTCCAGGCGAATCTCGTCCTTCAACGCACTATTGAAAGTAGTGAGTTCAAAACCGTCTTTCTCCGACGGGATGGTGATGATGACACTGTGGTCGGTATTCATCGTAGGATTGAAATACACCTCCTGGTCGTTGATGAAGGCTTTCTGAACTTTGCTCAGATTCTTTCCGATGACTGCTATGCAAGAACCTGTTCCGGCTTTGGTGAAAGTGCTGTCGGCTTTTGCAGGGTCACAGGAGCGCACCGCAGTGATTTCCGGTGTGCCCATACCTACCTCGTCCTCACTGCAGGAGGTCAGGGTGACTGCGAAGGCAGCCATGACCACTGTCAGCAGCATGAAATGTTGATATATATATGATTTCATAACGTTACAGATTATAGTGTTTATTCGCTAAACTGATATTCCACAGCAGGTTTGTTGAAGTAAGGATTCTGGATGACATCACTCTCCGGGTAAGGCATGAAGATATTGGCCTCACTCAGTATGATGGGCGAATAGTCGGCTCCCCTTGCTTCTGCCAGGGCACGCAGGTCATAGGTATATCCCTGCTCCTTGGTCTGGACGACTGTATTGTCATTCTCCGAGGCTCTCAGACAATCACTCCAATAGCAATGTCCCTGGTCGTCAAAGAAATACCAGTTGTTGGTGCCGGGGAACACACAGCGGTAACTCAACGTTTTGTCTTCATTCATGAGCACGTCGCCATTGTTGAGCATGAAGGCACGATACTGCTTGTTGTTGAAGAAGTCGAGCATATACTGGGGCTTCCAGCGATACCAGGTCACCATGTCATACCAGTTGCAGTACTCCAGACAGAACTCGATTCTCCTCTCACGGATGAGGTCCTCGAAAGTGAAGGAGGTCTTCGGTGGAAGTTTTGCACGCAGACGGGTGGCGTTGAAGGCTTCCAAGGCTCTGGCATCAGAGGTGGAGGCATTGTTGCCGAGAATGGCTTCTGCCTTGATGAGATATACATCGGCCAACCTCATAATATAGGTGTTCAGCGGAGAGGCCTGCTGGGCAAGATGTCCGTCGCAGTCGGCCTTGCTGCCCACAACGCCCTTCTTGCACTGCAACCAGTTGCGGTCGTAGGTGTAACCACCCTTCTCACCCCAGATATAATCGTAGTGTCTGCCTGGTGAGAAGAAGGTGCCTCTCAGACGGAACGAGTCGGCGGGCTCCTCATTGTAATAATCTATCATGTCGACGGTAGCATGGAGACTGCCACCCCAGCAGTTGACATCCGTCACATCGCTCCAGGCGAGGTCGGAAATCAGGTTGTTGCTGCTGGCATACTCGCCGAGCAACGGGTCGGCCCAACGCATGGCGAGGATGGTTTCCTCGTTGTCATTGTACTGAGGTCTGAAGAGGTTCTCATACTCATCCAGCAATGCATACTGACCACAGTTGATGACCTCGTCGCAGAGCGACACGACACGCTGCAGCGTGGCCTCATCTCTCTGACCGCCTTTGTTCCAACCGCTTTGTGCCAGCAGGGCCTTGGCCAACAGGGCTTTGGCAGCATAGCGCGAAGGATGGAAATTGGCACCCTTCTCGGGCAACAGTTCAGACGCTTTCTCGAAGTCGCGTACGATGAACTTCAGCACACTTTCCTCGGTGTTGAGGGGGCGGACAGGATTGGAGGTGGCATCCACGTTGTCCTCCAGCAGGATGACTTCGCCCCACCCTCTGAGCAGGTAGAAATAGGCAGTGCCACGCATCAGATAGGCTTCACCCCTGGCTTGGTTTTTCACAGCCTCGGAGACACCGTCCTTGGTGTAGTGGTCCATATCATAGATTAACTGGTTGGCCATCGACACAACCATATAGATTGACGACCACGCATTCATCAGTTCCGGCGTAAGACCGGTGATGGTGAATCGGGCAAATTCTCCCTGGAGATAGGGACTCCAGGCATCATTGGCACGGAATGACCCCATGCCGACGATGGCACGCTCATTATATCCACTCCATGCATAATTGTAAAGTGGCTCAATGGCTTTGATGACGGCTTCATCCGTGGCATAATAGTTTCCTGCCACATATCCGTGTTTGGGTGTGCGGTCAAGGAAGTCATCACCACAGCTACCCATCACGACAAGGATGGTGGACAGCATGAAGAATATTTTGAGATTACTTTTCATATTCTTGGATTCATTTAAATGATTCGACATTAGAAGTTGACCTTTAGTCCAAAGTTATAGATACGTGGGGACGGATATCTGTAGCGGTCGATACCCTGCAGGATCACGCTCTGACCGATAGAACCAAGTTCGGGGTCATATCCATCATATCCTGTGATAGTCCAGAGGTTCTGTACGTTGGCATAGATTTGCACCCAGTCCAGTTTCAAAGGTGACAGCCATTTCTTCGGCAGGTTATAGGCAAGCGACAGGGTCTTCAACCGGATGTAGGAACCATCCTCAATGAAGCGCGAACTGACACGGTTGTTGTCGTTCTGACTCTCACCGCTCACACTGATTCTCTGTGTCTGGGCCGACTCGGGGTTGGTGACATACACATTGGAGATGTCGTTCAACGAACCCTCGGGGTCTATCATGGCCACACGGGCATAGTCATTCACCATCTTCAACTTGTTGCCCCAGGCTGTCGGGTCGGAGTGGTTGAGTTTCACATAGTTGAACACGTCATTACCCACACTTCCGTTGAAGAAGAAGGAGAGTTCCAGGTCCTTCCAGCGGATGACGTTGTTGATACCGAAGGTGAAATCAGGGTTGGGGTCGCCGATGTACTTACGGTCGGCCTCGGTGATGATACCGTCGCCATTGACATCCTCGAAGATATAGTCTCCCACCCAGATACCTCTCTGGGCAATGGGATACATGTCGTTGTTGGAGTCGGCAGGACGGGCAACGGGCAATTTGTTGCCGTTCTTGTCGAGCATATATTCGCCCAGGGAGTTCTTCTGGTAGAAGTCGTCTTCTTTGGTGAACATGCCTATCACGTTGTAACCATAGAAACGGCCCACAGGTGCGTCAATCTCCGACAGCGTATAGACTGCACCGCCGATGGTGCCGGGGATGGAGGCGTCATCAGTATACAACTTCGTCAACTTGTTCTTGTTGAAAGAGATGGTGGCTCCCGTACGCCATTCGATGTTGTTCTTGGCATAGTTGACGGTGTTGAGTGTGAACTCAATACCCTTGTTCTGAATCGCTCCTGTGTTGACATAGGGTGCGGAGATACCTTTCCATCCAGAGTTGTTGACAATATAGGACGGGAGGGTGGCCTGCATGAGCAGGTTGTCAGTCTTCTTCAAATAGGCATCGACGATGAATTCGATACGGTTGTTGAAGAACGACAGGTCGAGACCGATGTTATAAGCCTTGGTCTCCTCCCATTTGAGGTCGGGATTGGCATAGTTTCCTGAGAAGAAACCTGTTCCCCATGCTGTCGCGATATTCTTCATGGCGATGCCATAAGCATAACTGCCCGACTGCTGGTTACCCACGATACCCCATCCGAGACGCAGTTTTGCATTTCTCACCCAGGTAACGTCCTGCATGAACTTCTCTTGCGAGATACGCCAGGCAAGGGCGGCTGAGGGGAAGTAACCCCAACGGTTGTTCTCTCCGAAATTGGAGGAACCGTCGGCACGCAACGTGGCGGTAAGGAGATATCTGTCGAGGAGATTGTAATTGAAACGGCCGAAATAGGACTCGATAGCCCAGTCATTTCCCTGCTCCGAGTTGGTGGAGGTGGCGGCATCACCGACGGCGATACTCTTCACGGAGTCGAAGAGATAACCCTTGCGGCCCATGCTGCCGTTGTACCACTCTCCCTCCTGCGACTCATGGCCGGCCATAATCTGGAACTTGTGGCCTTTGAAGGGCTCTACGTCATAGGTGGCATATTGTTTGAACGACTCGTAGGTGTTTCTCGAATTGCCCTTGGTAAACTGCGACTCAATGCTCTGCTGGGCTGTCTGGTAACTGGGCTGGAAGAACACGCTCTCTCCCCAACTTCTGCTGCCGCCATACTCAATTCTGATGGAAAGGCCCTTTACAGGCATGATGTTGGCGAAGGCATTGTAGTCAAACTGAGAGTTGCTGCGGTTGTTGTCACGCATCTCAGCCTCAAACAATGGGTTGGAATTATAGTTGTGCTCCAGGTTGATACCGAAGTCATAGGAACCGTCGGGATTGCGTGGAGCCATGTCTGGATACTGGGCAAGGGCTGTCTGGATGACATTGTTCTCATCGAATGTGATAACTTGCTTCGTACTGGCGAAGGAAGCATTCACACCCACTTGCAGCCATTTGGTGATATTGGTGTCGAAATTGGCACGGAACGAGGCGCGGCGGAAATTGGAACCCACACCGATACCGTCCTGGTCGAGGAAACCGCCGGAGATGGAATAGTGCATATTCTCCACACCACCATTGATATTGACCTGATGGTTGTGCATGAAGGCGGTGTCGAATAGTTCATCCTGCCAGTTGGTTCCCTCGGTCAACAGGCTCTGGTCGAGCAGTTCCTCTCGCTTACCCCAGCCATATATTTCGGAACGTACATTATAGAATGCGGCAAACTCCTTGAGGTTCATCACGTCCAACTGCTTGGGAAGCAACTGCCAACCGGCATAGCCCTCGTAGGTCAGTTTGGGCTTTCCTTCCTGACCGCGCTTGGTGGTGATGAGCACCACACCATTCGAAGCCCTGGAACCATAGATAGCCGTGGCGGAAGCATCCTTGAGCACCTCGATGGAGGTGATGTCCGACGGGTTGATGGTACTCAGCACTGAGGTGTTCGACGAGGTCTGACCCGACATCTGGATGCCATCAACCACATAGAGGGGCTCGTTGCCGTTCAAAGAGTTGATACCACGCACCTGAACAGATATACCACCACCAGGGGCACCTGAGTTCTGGGTCACCTGCACACCGGCAATACGTCCCTGCATGGCTTGCTCCAAAGACGTATTGACACCTTGCTTAATTTGTGTTTCATTGATGGAGGATACCGAACCGGTCAGGTCGCTGCGTTTCATCGTACCATATCCGACGACAACCACCTGGTCCAACGTCTGGGCGTCCTCTGACAGACGGACATCGTAGCGACCGGCCTTGCTGACTTTCATCGACTGCGTGGTGTAGCCGATGTAGGAGTATTCGAGGGTCTGGCCTACATTGGCATTGATGGTATAATTGCCATCAAAATCTGTGACAACACCTGTACCCGACCCTTTGACTTTGACCGTTGCCCCGATAATAGGCTCACCATTGGCCTCATCGGTCACCGTACCGGTCACCTTCACCTGGGCGAGCACCTGCATCGGGAGCATAGTCATGAAGAGCAGTAACATTTTGCCCATGAAGGCAAGACAGTACTGCCTGAATGACGTTTTTGTGTTCATATTTTAGGTTTTTAGGTAAAAAAAGAGGGTGGCAACACACCACCCTCTATGATTGGCAGTAAATTTACTTGCGGATGAATTTGTGACCGTTCTGAATCACCACACCCTTATAGTCCTTGTTGACGCGGACACCGCTCAAGTTGTACATGGGTGCATCGGCATCGAAGATATAGTGACGGACCTCACCAATACCCTCTGCATTAGCCACCAGATAAATGGCGGTAATAACGAGTGTAGTGGGTTCTGCACACTGCAATGCCACCTGGTTCACCTTCGACACATCCCTATCTTCAAATGGGCACTCCAGCTTAGTAATTCCAGCATTGCCGGGGAAGGTGATGTTCTCTGTGGTGGTCTGGATAAAGCCCTGGGTATTCACTGCGGATGGCTCAGCATACTCAAACACGAGCTTGGTATACATCGACCAGTCTACAGGGATATCATTCTCTGCCAGCCATGCGGAAGCACCACCCCAAGATACAGCATTGAAGGTGATGGAACCATCTTCGTTGTGCACGAGAGTCTCTGCCTCATTCCAGCAACCATTGAACTTGTCGATGATGCTGATATGGTCGCCCTCAGGAATAGGATCACCTTTCTCTTCGAGATAGATGCGGGTAACCACGATGGTGGTCACGTCAGAGGCCTGCAAGGCAATTTGCTCGATAGCGGACACATCCTTACCATCAAATGAACAAACCAGTTTCTTAATTCCTGGCTCTCCCCATGCAGTGGCAGAACCTGCGAGAATCTGTGTATTGACGGTTGTAGGCTCAGCAAACTCAAACACCAGCTTGCCATATTTAGAAAGGTCTACCGGACCGTCAACGGCCAGCCATGCTGCCAAACCACCCCAAGCTACAGCATTGTAGGTGATGGTGCCGTCATCATTGTGGCTGAGGCTCTCGGCCTCGTTCCAGCAATAAGTGAACAATGGCATGAGGTTGTCGGGGTTGATGGAGAATGGAGTGCCACCTGCAAAGGTGTAGATGTAACCACCAAAGCTCAACTTGGAACCTGCGCAGAACAAATAGTAGGTCTCACCGGCTACCACGTCGAATTCCACTGTACCTGTGATTTTTTCACCTGTCTGGAAATTCTCATCGAGTTCAACTACTGCAGGCTCATCACCATCAGCCTTGACGACCAATTGGTCTTGGGGCAGGCATTCTCCTGTGGAAGCCTTAGCCACATACAAGCTCTTTCCACTGTTGAGCACAATGAAAGCGGTGATATGACCATCCTGCTGAGGAGTAATCATGTAGTAGGTTCCCGACTGTGGAAGATTGCCAGAAGCCGGCTTGTAACCGCTACCGGTGCTGCTATCACCATCAAGTTCACCGTCCTTGGGGTTCTGGTTGCCCACAACATAAATCACACGGGTCTTCTCCTCCATTGCACCTGTCTCGGAGTTTTCAACCATGACCTGCTGGCCAAAGAGTTCTGCGCAATAAGCCTTCACGCTTGCAAGTTTCACGTCGTAGTTCTTGGTAGTACGGTCATTACCCAAAACGACTTTACAGTTCTCTGTTGTCAGAGTGGCACCATTGCCATAGGCACCACCTTCTTCAAAGAGTGCTTTCTCTGTGGTCTGTGCCTGCACACCGATTGCCATGGCGACAACCGCAATAAGTGTAAAAATTTTCTTCATAAGCATTGAGTTAGATTGTTATTAGGATTATTTTTTGATTTGGTGCAAAATTAATAGGTTTTTGCCAAAAAACATGATGTTTTATTGACTAACTTTGATGTTTTTTTGTTTTTTTGCGCATTTAACTATCAATATTGCCCTTCATTTCCACTTTTTTGACTTCTTCCGTCATTTGATTACCACTTTTTTGCCGTTCATGATATAGATGCCGCGACTCAGTTTTCCGGCTTTCATACGCACTCCCTGCAAGTTGTAGACGACACCTTCCGTGGCGCGACGGTAGTCGGCCCAGTCCATGCCGGCGGTATCATAGTGGAAAGCGATATCCTTGCTGTCGCCCCAGATATATTGCTCCAAACCAGGATAATCGATAAAGGGATTGCGGTTTTTCTGGATGTCATACACCGCGTTGTTGCGGTTGATTTCCTTCTCGCTGACGGGGTCCTGTGCCGACCACTCCATCAGCATCGCCAACTGCCATGACGACAGTCCCGGATACGTGTTGCCGTCGAGTGTTGGTTTCACCTCACTGTTGTTGGCATACCAGTCGGGCAGTTTCTCTTCAAAGCAGGTCACCATATAGAAATAAGTGCGGGCGAAGTCACCCTTGTATTCGTCATTGGGTTCAAACACCGTCCCGTCATAACCGGGATAGGTGCACTTGCCCAATTTGCTGAAACCGTTGATTGACTTATACGACTCGCCATTGGTCATGCCGAAAGGAAAGTTGCTGCGCTTGTTGTTCACAAACTTATCCGTGGGGTACATATGGTGAAGGTCAGTGTACATGGGCTGCACCTTCCCGCCAAACCAACTGTTGGGGAAGGAGTGCTCACGATTGTAGTACTCGTTTTCCTTCGTTCCACCGCTGCCACGGTCCTGGTCATCACCAAAGACGAAATTCGACACACCGGAGTACATATCCCACACCTTGCCGTCGGGCCGGCAGTCTGTAGTCCTGAAATCTGTCCACAAATCGCCATACGACCGTTCCTGACGGTTGTAGATGATGCCGCTGAGCGCTGTTTTCAACTCCTCTCCCCGTTTGCCGTCGGCAGCCTGATAGTAAGTGCCGGAATTGTTGGGGCCCTGTGCATTGATCAGCAGCGGAAAAGCCAACAGCCAAAGGATGATTGTCCATTTATTGTTCATATCTTGATTGTTTGGTCTATTCTTATCACAAAATTAGGCAAAAAAGTGATAAGTTGGTTATCCTAACGCCGTTTTTTTGTATCTTTGCCGTGAAGTGTGGTAAAAAAAAGGGAAAATGATATGTTAGGAGCAATTATTGGTGACATTGTGGGTAGCAGGTACGAATTCAACCCTACCAATGACTATAACTTTCAACTGTTTTCAGAAAAATGCAGTTTTACAGACGATACCATCTGCACGGTAGCCGTCGCGGATGCCTTGCTGAAAGGCCGTGACTATGGCGAGAGCATCCACGACTGGTGCCGCCGCTACCCCTACCCCATGGGCGGTTATGGCGGGCGGTTCGCACAATGGGTACACAGCACTCATCCCCAGCCCTATTTCTCCTATGGAAATGGAGCAGCGATGCGCGTGAGTCCCGTAGCCATGTGGTTTGAGAAAACTGACGACGCCAAGAAGGAAGCAGAGCGCACCGCCGCCTGCACTCACAATCATCCGGAAGGTTTGAAAGGAGCATCCGCTGTGGCAGAAGCCATCAATTTGGCCATCCACACCTGTTACGGGAAATCATCATCCCAACAGACGGAACTGGCCGAAGAGATTGCCATGACCGCTGCCCGCAACCATCAGTATGACCTTCTTGGCATCCAACTGAAGAATGTCCAGAACCGGTTTG